>JARUKZ010000056.1 GCA_029688955.1 Chitinispirillales bacterium ANBcel5
GTTATACTGTTTAGTGTTATACTGTTTAGTGTTATACTGTTTAGTGTTATACTGTTTAGTGTTGTACTGTTTAGTGTTGTACTGTTTAGTGTTGTACTGTTTAGTGTTGTACTGTTTAGTGTAATAATATAGTTTTACATCATAACCATCAAGTAGTGAGGAAAACCATGAACCCCTTCAGATATGGCCAAATTGTAAGTAAAAACCATTACTGTCACAGACCCGAGCTTGAAATGCAGCTCAAAAAATATTTAATTTCTGGTCAGAATACTTATATTGAAGGTGAGCGAAGAGCCGGAAAAACTTCACTTATTTTTGAAACTACCCGAAAAATCCGCTCCAAATGGATTATCTATGTCGATCTTTTAGAAGTTAAAACTGTTGAAGACATTTTCAAAAGGTTTCTTAATGGAATCGTTAAGGCCAAATCAGTGGGGCACCTGTTTCAAAATATTATCAAGCGCGCCTCAACCCTAAGGCCTGTAATGACATTTGATCCCTTCAACGGTTTACCCTCAATATCAATAGATACAACTCTGGAGCTCAAACCTGAGTCACTTGAAGGCATTCTTGATCTGTTTTCAGAAAAAGAGTTTCACAATGCTATTGTTGTAATTGATGAGTTTCAGGATATAGTAAATTTAAAAAATTCCTCCCAAGTGCTTGCGGTAATGCGTAGTAAAGTTCAATTCTACCAAGAAATACCATTTGTATTTTGTGGAAGTATACGAAGTACTATAAACAAAATATTCACCGACCATGACAGTCCTTTTTTTAAATCTGCTCTGCCATTGGAAGTTGGGGCAATCGAAGACTCAAACTTCAGTAAATTTATATCTTCAAAATTCAAAGATTCAAAAATTAAAATTAACCAAGATATAATAAATCGCATATTTGATATTTGCAAACGCAACCCCGGCGATATACAACAACTCTGCTATGCATTATGTAACGTTACTGAAGAGGGAGAGCAGATTAGTGTAGAAACCATCAACAGGACGCTTATTCACATATTTGCCCAAGAGCGAAAAGGATACGAGTCAAACCTGGCCAGATTAACTTCTATTCAACTTAAATGCCTGATAGCTGTAGCTAAAAGAGGAGGAAAAAACACCTCTTCAAAAGAATTCATTGTACATTCCGGAGTGACACAACCAACTACTATTAAAAAAGCACTTACCCGACTCGTCGAATTAAAGATTCTTTTTACCACAGACGGTGAATATCGCTTTATTAATCCATTTTTTGCCGGATGGTTAATTCATAAAAACCTCTGAGCTTATTAGTTCAGCACCAAAGGGAATGCTTTTTATAGTACAGTGACTGCCTTGTGACGAAATCTTCTCTTCCAATCACCTGAGCTTAGCTGCTAAAACTCCCCACTTTATTAATTCTACCCACGCTTCTTTTTTACAACCAAAACTCCCCCCTGATTCTCAACAAATACCCCAAATTTTTCGCTTTCTCTATCCACAATCTCTTTAACAGCCAAAATATCGTCCCCAAACAAACGCATCACCCTAAATCTCTTCATCGTTACAGGGACCAGCTCTGCTTTTTGGAGAGTTCCGGAAGAACTATTCAGAGTAAGAAAATACATCAGCTCCAAATCACCCCTGTATTCCCTATACCCCTTTATGCCTTCATAATCATTAATAAAGTCTCCGCATCCATAAAGTATTGGTTTTCCCTCATAAATTTCTATGGCTTTCACATGATGAGATGAATGACCAAAAAAAACATCCACCCCGGCTTCGGTTGTTAATGAGTGAGCAAACTCCCTTTCCTTCTTAGTTATTGTATAATCCCAATTTTCCCCCCAGTGTACAGAAGCCACCACTATATCACCCGGCTTCTTTTGGGACAGAATACGGTTCTTTAGATCTGCTACAGTCTTTTGTGACATATCGGGATAAAAAGCCACTCCCGATTTATCCTTTGATGCAGCCCACTGAGAGGGAACGCCGCTTGATTCAAAGCCAAACGCAAACACAAGCACACGTGCTGTTTTGGTTTCTATAATTGCAGGTGCCAGTGCTTCATCCACACTCTTTCCTGCTCCGCAATGAGCAATTCCTGCCCTGTTTAAAACATCGGTAGTATCTCTTAGCCCCGCATAATCCCAGTCAACAACATGATTGTTTGCAAGTGTGCAGCAATTAATATGTGCAGCCTGAAGAAATTTACCATTATCGGGATGCATTCTGTAGTTTATCCCTTTATAGGGCCAGGGGGTTTCGCTTTGAGTAATACTCGTTTCCAGATTAACGATCAGTGCATCTGGTTGCATCTTTTCAAACACCGCCAATGCATCACCCCAAATATAGGAGTACTCAACATTTCTTGGTATATCCCCGTTTACATTTTCTGCCAGGGTGACATATTCGCGTGCATCCTTTATCCAAGGTTCATATAAGTGAGGGTTAACAGGTGAAGGCATAATCTGGTCTATTCCCCTCCCGCACATCACATCGCCAGCCAGAAAAAGCGTTATCGTTTTATCCTTACCCATAGTACTCCTCTCAAATGTACTCTTTCTGTTCTATTCGTACCGTAAAGCCTCTATGGGATCCATCCCGGCAGCTCTCTTTGCGGGATACCACCCAAAGAAAACCCCTACCCCCACCGAAAAACCAAATCCCAGCATAATTGACCACCAGGATACAGCCGTAGGAAAATCAATTATAGCTGAAACCCCCCAGGCAATTATAAATCCAAGCAACATTCCCACCGCACCACCAACACAGGACAACGTCACCGCTTCAAACAGAAACTGCATGCGTATATCCCTGGCCTTAGCCCCTACAGCTTTGCGTATACCAATCTCACGTATTCGCTCTGAAACCGATACGTACATTATATTCATGATTCCTATCCCACCAACCACAAGCGACAGAGCGGTTACCCCAATCATCAATCCAAAAACGCCCGTTGTAAGTGTTTGATACGTTTCCATTAGCTGTTCGGCTGTATTTATGGAAAAGTTATCCTCCTGATCATACCTCAACCCTCTCTCTCTTCTCAAAACCGATCGTATCTGCTCAGCGGTCTCATCCATTAGTTCTGGTGAGGGCGGCTGTACCAGCACACTCACCGAAGGTCCCCCGCGAGCCATAACCGGCCCTGAGATATGCCTTGTAAAGGATGTTATAGGTATGATAGTCATGTTATCCTGATCAGCACCAAACAACGTTCCTCTCTCCTCAAGCACTGCGATAACATTGAAACGCACCTGCCCTACTCTTATGTATAATCCAATGGGATCGCGCGCACCAAAAAGCTCTTCAGCCACAGTCGCCCCGATCATCGCAACGTCCCTTGACTGGGTTACATCAACATCAAGCATCTGTCTACCCCCTGCAACATCTATTTCAAGGATAAACTGATACTCAGGTGTTGTGCCCACAAGCTGCATCCCCATCACCTCAATTCCCTCAAAGCGAACCGTTTGAGTGGAACTAAGTGATGGCGCACTCAGCTGTGCAAGCTCAACTTCCTGTTGAATTACTTCAGCATCCTCCATAGTCACATTGGGCCGTCTTCTGTATTCTATCAGTTCTCTGCTTGTCAGAGTCCAGGGGAAACGCTCCACATGAAGCGTATTGGTGCCAAGGGCTGCAAGTTGAGATGCAACCAAAGTATTAAGCCCATCAATAAGAGCAAGCATCCCAATTACAGTCATCACCCCGATCATCACCCCCAGAGTGGTCAGAAAAGCTCTTAGTTTATGTGATTTGATAGTATTTACAGATAATCTAAGCGACTCCGTAACATTCATCGTTTCACCTCTTCATCGCCTTCAATAGCACCATCTCTGATACGCACAAGGCGATTTGCATGCAACCCCACATCCAGATCGTGTGTAACTAAAATTATGGTTTTTCCGGCTTTGAACAATTCTTTAAAGATTGTCATGATCTCCGCCCCGGTACTGCTGTCAAGATTTCCTGTCGGTTCATCTGCCAGAATAACCGAAGGGTCATTTACAAGAGCTCTTGCTATCGCAACTCTCTGCCGCTCTCCCCCTGACATTTCAGAAGGCCGGTGCATTAATCGATGTGAAAGCCCTACCCTGAGAAGAGTTTGCCGGGCAATCTCTTTTCTACTTTTGATCGAAACACCAGCGTAAAGCATAGGGAGTTCGACATTATTGATTGCAGTCTCATTGGGAAGCAGATTAAATGTCTGAAACACAAATCCTATTGCACGATTGCGCAGCTCTGCCCACTGATCATCATTCATTCCAAGCACCGATTCCCCTTCAAACAGATAATCACCGCTGTCCGGCCGGTCCAAAAAACCTAAAATGTTCATCAGTGTCGATTTTCCCGATCCAGAGGGCCCCATTATTGAGATATATTCATTTTTGGCAATCGAGAGATCGATACTCTTTGCAGCAGCAACGACAGTTGTACCCATGAGGTAGGATTTGCTAACATTTTTAAGCTCGATAAGCATAGTTACCCTAAACTTTTAGTATTAACTTTGTACCCTCCTTAAGGCTGTGCTACCGGCTGCACTGCCTGCCCGCTCAGAAGCACCCTCAAAGCAGTGAAGGGACCAGCTATCACCGCCTGAGCCGGCTCAACTCCCTCAATAATTTTCATGTAATCGGTACCCACCAGCCCGGTTTGCACAGCGAAAAGCTCAGCAACTCCCCCCATATATATAAACACCGCTTCAGTTTCGCCAACTTCGGGAGGAGGTTGCAGCACAGATAAGGGAGAGAGCTGCTCAACAGGCCTTATCACCACCGATTGAATGGGTACCATAACCACATCTTCCCTAAAACCGGTGATTATGTCTATGTAGGCGGTCATTCCGGACCTTATCCCGGGCACCGTATCAAGCACGGCCACGGTTACTTCATAGTTAATTGATATCACATCAGCGGCAGCCAGCTCCTCCCTTTCGACAACGGGTGCCAGAGCAACTTCAGTAACTTCCCCGCCATAAAGAACGTCGGGCATTGCCTCAATCTCTACGTTTACGTTCTGCCCAACCTCAATATCGGCAACCTGAGCCTCATCCACCTCACCGATAACCAGCACCTGTGAAAAATCCGCCACAACCATTAATACTGCCGCCGCCACATCACCCACTACCGCCAACTCCCCCTCCTCCACGTTGAGCCTTATGATAGTGCCATCTATCGGAGAGGTTATAACGGTCTCCTCAAGCTGCCGTAAACTTAAATCCAGTGCCGCCTGTGCTTCATTAACCCTTGCCTGATCCATCCGAAACTGAGTAAGTGAAGCTTCATACTCCTGTCTTGGAATAAGCTCTGCCTCAAACAACTCACGAGCCCTGTTATACTGAGCCCTGCTCTGAGAAAGAGCGGCCTGTGTAAGATCAAGGGTAGCTCTGGCACTTCTTACCGCAGCCTCAAACTCCTGCTGATCAAGCTGCAAAAGAAGATCTCCCTCACTGACCACTTCACCCTCACCAACCGGCAACTCCTCAATTCGCCCCGCCACATTAGAGGAGATATTTACTTCAACTGATGGTCTCACCACACCACTTGCCGCAACCAATGATACCAAATCCCCCCTGATCACCTCAGCAAGCTCAACCTCTACAGGCCTTTCTCTGGTAGCAGAGACGATAACTACTACAATCAACAGAAAAAAAATGATCGCAACGATTAGAACTATCTTTCTTCTTCTGCTCATATATTTCTCTTTTCAAACATTTAATTCAAACTATGCAGCTGAGGCGCTGGAAAACAATAAACTACCAATCCCCAAGAATCATTTGGATTTGAGCCTCTGCCAGGTAGTAATTGGTGATTATTGCCACTGACTGCAACTGTGCCTCCCTAAGTGCAACCTGACTCTGCAAAAGTTCAAAGCTTGATATCACCCCAAGCCTGAACTGCTCCTGTGTAAGCCTAAACTCCTCCTGGGCAGCCTGAAGCAAAGAGGGAATTAAAAGCAGTGTCTCATGGGTCGCCTCAAGATCTGAGTGTGCAGCCTGCATCTGTTCTATAAGATTGATCCTTACAATCTCAAGGTCGTTTTCTGCTATTCTCCTTTGAGCGGTGGATTCCTGAAGTTGTCCTCTCCACCTTGTGCCTTCAAAGATTGGTATATTCATCTGTATTCCGAAGTTGTAGAAATCGTTCTCTGCCCACTCATCGAGATTACTAAACAGAAACGGAGCAGCATAACCGTAGGTAAAACTACCGGTCAAAGTAGGTAGCCTTTGGAGCCTGGCAGACAATTCTGCTGACCTCTGATTCTCCAGCGCAATGTTTGAAATCCGGTAAGAGGGGTTCCGTTCAAGAGCGAGATTAATAAGGGAATCCAGTGATGGAAGAGGGGCAAGGGTATCGGGAAAAGCGAGCACAGTATCGATAGCTACCGGCTCGCGGATACTAAGCAAATTACCCAGGTTTCTCAAACCATTTTCCAATGCTCTGCGAGCATCTATAAGCTCCACTCTCTGTTGCGTTAGTGCCACCTGCACTCTAAGCAGGTCGGGCCTTGTTATAACCCCCAAACGCAGTAACTCCTGGGCAATCTCCAGTTGTTCCTCACTCTGCTCCACCGCCGCCTCAGCCACCAGCACATTGTTATTTACTACAATAAGATTGAAATAGATCTGCTTAACGTTCATTGCCAATTCTGCATTTGAAGCCCTAAACGACAGATCCGCGATATCCTCTACCGCTCCCAGGCGTGTTATCTGAAGCAGAGCCGGCCCATCAAACAACACCTGATTGAGATTAAAACCTACCTGATACTGATCTATCGAAAACTCCTCGGTTGGTATGGGAGGTTCATCGGGGATATCTATAATCATATCGGTATGGGGACCGGTTCTGGTAAAGCCGGTGAAAAGGTTTATCTGGGGCAAAACGGTACTCAGGATGGTAAAAAAGGCGCTCCTTGAAACCTCCCTTTCTGCTTCTATTCTCTGTGATAAGGGACTCTGTTCAACAGCCAGGGAGACTGCCTCCTCAAGCGTAAGCTCAGTAGCTCCGTTTGAAGCCGCCCAAAGCGGCAGTGTCAAAAAGCACACCCACGCCACAAACATTTGTTTAATCATAATCTCCCCTAATACCCTCTCTTATAAGCGTGATAAAGAGCAAGCAAAATGCCATAGCAGAAGTCCTCAGTGATTCCCTTTTTTGGTTAAATCAAAATTAAACTACATCTACATTGTTCCCCTACCGCTTAAAATCCCCACCCTGCTTTTAAATCCCCTCTTTTTTTTCAACCCCTCTCAATTTTTAAATCCAGTTCTCGAAATAGTGCTTTCATGAAACTTTTTTCGGTACTTTTAGTTAACGATAACTTAACAAAGGAGTTGGGTCTGAAACAAGCAGGCGTACAATCAAAAGCAGTAAATTTAAAAGAGATTAAAAAATTCCACGTCTTTGCAATTATGTTCATAGTTGCACTCCTTATTACCGCTCTACCAGCACGGGCAGATGATGACAATGTGGTGCATGCAAACAGCGGCAGCCGCAATGATATCCAGGCCGCTATCGATGCAGCTCCCGAAAACGGTACAGTAGTAATACCCGAGGGTGAATTCAACATCCAGGGGCCCCGAATCAGCGTCAACAAAAATCTCACCATTACCGGCTCAGGCGATAAGGAAACCATACTTAATGGCCGTTCAGGACTCGATTGGATCTTTCATGTAGTTACGGAAGGTTTTTTCAGACTTACCAATGTTGTTCTGGATGGAAACAACGCCAGAGGTGGTGTTATGATGAGAAGCGATGACCTCACCATGAGAGTTGATAACTCCACCCTGACCAACTTTACCTATCGCGGTGTCGAATCCTACGGTGGAGTAAGAGGGGTTATCGACAATAATGAATTTCTTGAAAACCACACTACCGATGTAGTCGTTTATGGTGATAATGATGCATCCTGGGATCGTCCGCTAGCGCTTGGAAGTGATGATGCGGTGTATGTGGAAGACAACCTCTTCCGTCATCACAGAGCACCAAACTCCCACTCCATTGCGTCCAACCGAGGTGCACGTTATGTCTTTAGGCACAACAGAATCGAAAACGGTAGCCAAAACACCAACCCAATCGATGCCC
The DNA here is from genome assembly GCA_029688955.1 of Chitinispirillales bacterium ANBcel5. NCBI lineage: Bacteria > Pseudomonadati > Fibrobacterota > Chitinispirillia > Chitinispirillales > Chitinispirillaceae > Cellulosispirillum > Cellulosispirillum alkaliphilum. Next base: position 8,063 of record JARUKZ010000056.1, read on the forward strand.
ACGGAAACTTTTACCACGGCCGCGGCAGCAGAAGCTACGAAATCTACGGTAATGAAATCGATGTAGGCCACAGCTACATGGGGATGTTTCTGCGCGGTGGAACAGGCGTGGTGTTCGATAACGAGTTCACCGGCAGCTTCACTCATCCACTGGTACTTGAAAATTACCGCTCCTTTAGAAGAGGTGCAAACGGAAGATTCGCAAGCTATCCGGCTCCAGACCAGATTCAGGACCTCCATATCTGGAACAATACTATAAATGGCGATGATGTCACTCCCTATATTCACGACAGAGGAGTAACAAGGCAGCACATTCAGGAAAACAGAGATTTCTTCATGGAAGAGCTTGAGGATTACGAACCCTACACCTATCCTCACCCTCTTACAGCCGAAGATTTCGTAGCTTCCCGAAGAGCAAGCTCGGTTGCGGTAACAGAACCGTCTTCATCCTCTGGTTCAGAGTCCACCTCTTCCTCTTCAACGGTTGAAGCAGTAACTTCAGTTAGTTCAGAGCCTGCGACTTCTGTAACTACTGAACCTGCAAACTCATCAACACCGGAGCCTGCGACCTCTTCAACATCAGAAGCGGTTACCTCTGTGACTTCACAGCCAGTGAGCACCCCTTCTTCCAATATCAATAGCAGAAGTTCCGTTACTACCCGTAACAGTACTGTTGGAAGATCAATGCCTATTGAGAGTGTCTCTACCAGAGCTGAAAACAGAACTGGAAACAGCGTTGAAGATGATGTTAAAGCCGGGATGATCGATCACGAAAATCCCTGGGATAAGTTTGTTAAGGTTTTCGGCATTTTTGGAAGATAAAACTTTAAAACTGCCCTAAAAACTCCCTCAAAAGCGGAAACAAGGTGATACTAAAGAGTACCCTCCAAGCTCTTTAGTATCCCTTCTCCCCGCTCTTTTTTCCCGCACTAATACTTTCTTCTCTGTCGACTAAGCCATGATAACCCTGCGTTATATATCACATCATGATTTCCATCATAGATCTGAAGTACTACATTACTTGAAGATCTTTGATAAAGAAGAGTATATCCAGCATCATCAAAAATTTCGGAAAAAAGGTCTTTACGTAGGTGTTGGGGTAATTGAAGATGTTCGTTTACATATTCTATCTCTTTGGAACCGAACCGATCTTGTGGCCGGGCCAAGTCATTAAATGCCTGCAGAGAATGCCCGGGCGGCACGAAAACATCCCCAATACCTGTAGCGATATACACCTTAAGAGGCTCCCCCCTGGCATTACTTAGATAAGTGCTGGCACTCCTTCGTTTACATTCCCTGTATGCTTCAGTTCCCCTGAGAGGCGGTCCTCCACATGAGTTTTCTATTTTAGAGGCATAATTGTGAGTAGCGTTTCTGGTGGTTTCGTACCATTGGGGCAAATCATACACCGGCACCCATGCCGCCGCTGCAGTCCATAGTGAAGGATACCGTCCAACCATAATAAGGGTGGTCATAGCACCACCCGAAAAACCAGTAATATATACCCTCGACTCATCGATGTTTGCATTTTGCTTTGCATACTCAAGAGCATCCAAAATATCCTGAATAGCTAACTCGGATGCCGTCGCCTGAGGATTTACATAGGGTCCACGGTAATCCGGATGAATAAACACCCAGTCGTTTTCAACTGCCCAAACGCCATAAGGAATACTAAAATGCTGCAGATAATCAGCACTCCAGCTGTGCAAAACCAACAGAAGCGGTTTTTTCTCCGTTGAACCAGAGTTATAAAACAGCGCCGGTTGATCGCTGCCGTCCGCTGTTGACTGTATTGTAATCTCCTCTACCTGCGGAACCACTTTATTCCAGGCTGCGCGTTTAGAATAATTCATAATTGAAGAGTTTGCTATACGGCTGAAAGACTTAAAATCGTCCCTTTCAATATAGACAACTACATCCCGTTGACCTCTGAACCCAACTGCAAACACCAGAAAAACAAGGGATAAAAGCCAAATCCAGCATCGTTTATAATTCATCTGCTGCTATTCTCCTTTTGCGATTTTTAAGGTGATAGCTTACGGTACTATACGCCTCAACCCGGGTATAAGCTTTATAATAATTGCAACTAAAAAGGAGGCACCAAACACTCCCAACGCAAAAAGTGGTACTCCAATGACAGGATGAAACGTTGTCTCCGAAAAGTGAAAACCAAGCATACTTCTTTTAAATAGAGCTATAAACATAGCATGGATAAGAAATATTGCAGGTATACAACTGGCCAGTATGGTAATGATTTTTCCGGCTACAGAAGTTGACCGTATTTTTACATTTTTTACTATAAAAAATACCGAAACAGCCATAATGAACACGTTAAAACTATAGTATTCATAAAAAAGTTGATTAAGTTTTCCGTTATTTTGCACTACCGACACATCGTATGTTCCATAAACGGTTAAAAAGAGTGCATACAAAAAGAGGATAACAAACAGTAAAACACCACCTTTCCCCAGCTCTACTTTATTTATCATATACCCTAAAACAAAATACCCCACATAATAAACAGTCCCATCAACAGTAGTGAGCGAAAAGAGAGAAGTGAAATCGTAATAGCTTTCGAGCATGGGTAGAATGGATGCAAAGAAAAACCAAAAGAACAAAAAATAGCCCACATTCACACTCTCAGCCTTATTTACATAAGCACTTATTACCGGAGCAAGAATATAGAGCATAATAAGGACATAGAAAAACCATAGATGATAATAAACTGGCTCCTGAATGATCAATTGGGGAAAGTACGTAAACCGAAGATCTTCATTATTTACAAAAACCCGAAAGAGAAAGTATATCCAACTCCAGATCAAAAAAGGAACAAATACTCGTTCTGTTCTGCGTTTAAAAAAGGCACCCATCTTTATTTGATGCGCTTTACCCAGTAAAAAAGCCCCGCTTATCATGAAAAAAACCGGTATACACCACCGTGAAAACGAATTATATAGATTGGCACTCCACCAGACTCTGCCTCCTACCTCCGAGTAGTCTAAAAGCAGTGGAGCAGAACTGTGAATAAGAACAACACAAAACCCTGCCATCACTTTTAGCAGATCGGCCCACAGAAATCTATCACTTTTAGCCATCTTACCGTTTCTTTTTGAGCAGAATTCACACTATGGGTTCAATAGTTTTGATGGGAGCAATTCCGGTGCCCTAAAAAGGTAAAATTTTCACGCCTGCACCTGCTTTCTATTCCAATTGCCCAGTATATTATATATCTTTCTTCTATAGCCCTCTTTCTGGTGCACCAATTCCCCACAAAACAGAATACTTTTTCTACCTAAACGAATAGTAGAGATTGTGGGTGAAAAAAAGGAGATTTTATGAAGAAGAGAAACATTTATATCACCAAATTCGATAAGGAAAGACTGGAAAACCTGGTGAGTGAAGGTTTAAAACAAAGAACAGAAACTGAATATCTGAGAAACCTCAAGTCTGAGCTCGAACGGGCCAAAATAGTTGATCCGCACAAGATTCCATCGGATGTAATCACCATGAACTCCAAAGTGCGCTTAAAAGAAGTCGACAGCGATGATGAAATGGTGATAGAACTTGTATTTCCTAAGTATGCGGATGTTGACCAGGACAAAATATCTATCCTTGCACCAATCGGCACAGCCCTGATTGGGTATCGTGTGGGTGATACAGTGGAGTGGCCGGTTCCTAAAGGAACGGTAAAACTAACTGTGGAAGAGATCCTCTACCAGCCCGAACGGGAAGGTGATTTTGAACACTAAGTCTTTTTCCAAAACTTTTCAGAAAAAATAAGGATGGTTCAGGCTCAGAAAATGGCTCAGGAATGGCTTAAAGATCTCAACCCCAAACAAAAAGAAGCAGTCCTTTTTGGCCAAGGCCCTCTGCTTGTGGTGGCGGGTGCAGGTAGTGGTAAAACCCGCACTCTGGCCTACCGTGTGGCTCACCTCATCTCAAGTGGTGTGAGCCCCGAAAAGATATTACTGCTTACTTTCACCCGCAGGGCTGCAAAAGAGATGCTCAACCGCGCGGCTGAAGCACTGGGCTCCAATGCCTCACTCACCTCTTCGGTGTGGGGAGGTACGTTTCATGCCACTGCTAACCGCCTCCTTCGCATCTACAACCAGGCCGCAGGAATCGGTGCAGATTTCACCATCCTGGACCAGTCTGATGCTCAGGACCTGTTGGATGTAATCCGCCACAAAAAGATAGAAGGTACCAAAAAGGGACGATTTCCCCGAAAAGGTACCCTGCTTGCCATCTATTCCAGAAGAATGAATTCAGGGGAAAGTCTGGATGATATCATCAAAAACCATTTCCCCTGGTGCGAGCGCTGGAAATCGACACTTAAAGAGATCTTCAAAGAATATGTCTTTTTAAAACAGAAAAGAAACACTCTGGATTACGATGATCTGCTGCTCTACTGGTATCACATCCTTGATGACCCAACTGTCGCCCGATCGATCGAAAAGCGCTTCGATTATATACTGGTTGATGAGTATCAGGATACAAACCAGCTCCAATCCAGAATACTGCTAAAAATGAGGCGCAACAATAAAAACATAATGGCAGTTGGCGATGATGCCCAGAGTATATATGGTTTCAGGGCTGCAACAGTGCGTAACATGCTGGACTTTCCCACCACCTTTAACGGTGCACATGTTATCACTCTTGAACACAATTACCGCTCAACAGAAGCGATCCTCAGGACAACCAATCTGCTCATTGCACAGGCAAAGGAGCGCTACACCAAAAACCTCTACTCAAACCGCGATGGCACCGAAAAGCCGCTTATAATCACCTGCAAAGATGAAGAAGGTGAAGCCGATACGGTGATAGAGAAGATACTTGAACACTACGAACAGGGTGTCGCACTTCAACAACAGGCCGTTCTTTTCAGAGCCGGCTCCCATTCTGCTGCACTTGAGCTTGGGTTGATGAAAAAGGATATCCCCTTTCACAAATTCGGCGGGTTAAAGTTTCTTGAAGCTGCGCACATTAAAGACTTTATCGCCTTTATTCGCATCATTGAAAACAGAAAAGATGAAACTGCCTGGTTTAGGGTACTGCAGCTGTTTGAAGGCATAGGCCCCTCAACCGCATCAGCCATCTATGAACGAGTCGCCGGTCACGACTTTGACCTTGAAGCCCTGAAGACTGTGCCGGCAAATAAGACAGTAAAACAAAACCTCTCCCGGCTCTACCAGCTGCTCGCTTCGGTTCAGCCACATACAGAAAAACTACCTGTACAGCTTGACCAGATAGCTCGCTTTTATAAACCTCTTCTTGAAGATAACTACGAAAATGCCAAAGTGCGTTGTAATGATATAGAACACATCGTAGGACTCTCGGGTGGTTACAGCAGCAGAACTAAATTTTTAAGTGATCTGATTCTGGATCCCCCCTCCTCCACCAGCGATCTTGCAAAAGGGTCAAAGAAGGATGAGGATTCCCTGGTACTGTCAACAATCCACTCAGCCAAGGGATGCGAATGGGATGTGGTGTATCTGATTCACGCGGCTGATGGCTGCCTGCCTTCCGATATGGCAACAGAGTCAGATGAAGCTATTGAAGAGGAGCTTCGGTTAACCTATGTAGCCATGACCCGTGCCCGTAACCATCTCTATGTAACGTGGCCCCTTAGATTCTACAGTCGCCCGGGTGGATTCTCAGACAGGCATGTCTACTCTCAGTGCAGCCGTTTCTTTTCAAAGGATATTATTGAGTCGATGAAGAAAATTTCTCATGACGAGAAACATACAGAAGAGCAGCAGTGTGACATTGCCCAAACGGTAGATATAAAGGATAGATTAAGAAGTATGTGGGAGTGAAGCTTGTTGAAAACTTCACTCTGTATATATCTATTTGCCAAGTATCTTCGAGCTGACCTTTTTTAGCCAGTTACCCTTCTTCTTTCTACCCTGTTTTTTCTGTTCTACAGGTTCCCTATCAGGCCTGATTGGTGCGGGAGCAGCCTGAGCGCTATTAGTGTTGTTTCTTGTGGTTTTGAAACTATGGTTTTGATTCGCTCTGTTTACACCTTCACCGTTGTATCTTCTTTTTCTATTACCGTTTGAAGAGTGTCCGGTTGATGGTGAAGATGCGGAACCATTGTATTTTTTTCGCTGAGGGAAATTCCCTTTACCTGCACTTCTGTTGCCTGGCTTTCCACCTGAGCGATTGTACCTGCCGGTAGTGCTGCTTGCAGAACCACTGCGTCTGTTACCGTTTCGCTGATAACCACCATTGCCGGAAGGTTTGTTGAAATCTATTCCTTCACTGGTGTCATCAACAAAAAGTTCCGAATCCACAACCCCAACAGGGATTTTCGTTTTGGTGTACTTTTCTATTGGACGCAAACCGTGCACGTAGTCTTCACACACAAGGGATATGGCTTTTCCCGATTTACCGGCTCTTGCGGTACGTCCGATACGGTGTACATAGTTTTCGCTGTGTTCAGGTATATCGTAGTTAATTACCAGCTCAAGATCATTAATATGTATGCCCCGTGCGGCAACATCAGTGGCAACCAGATAGGAGACTCTCCCCTTCTTTACCGCTTCCACCACTCTGGAGCGTTTAGATTGAGGAAGATCACCGGAAAGAAACTCACATGTATAGCCATTGTGGCGAAGACGCTGAGCAATAGTCCTTGCACGACCTTTCATGTTGGTGAAAATCAGGGCGTTTTTGGGACTTTCCCGTTTCAAAATACCAAGCAAAAGATTCATCTTTTCGCTGTTGGAAACATGAAAGAGCTGCTGTTCGATTGCATCAACGGTAACCTGCTCTGGCTCGACCTCAATTTCTACCGGATTGTCCATATAACTTCTGGCAATCATACGAACCTCACGGCTCAACGTTGCACTAAAAAGCATCGTCTTACGTTCACTGCATGGGGGTAAACTACGCAGCATTTCGGTAATGTCAGGTAAAAATCCCATGTCAAAAAGACGATCCGCTTCATCAAGCACAAACATATCGATCTGACTGAAATCGATTCGCCCTGATTGTTTAAAATCCAGTACACGTCCCGGTGTACCAATCATTATCTCTACGCCACTGGCCAGACATTTTTCCTGATGTCTGTAACCTGTTCCCCCATAGAAACTGCAGATCGAATGTCCCAGGCCTTGTCCCAAAAGCTTGGCTTCCTTCTCGATCTGTACTGCCAGCTCTCGTGTGGGTGCTATGATAAGAGCCTTTTTTTTGTTGAACTCATCGGATCTGAGCATGGCAAAGATTGAAATCAAAAACGCCGCAGTCTTACCTGTTCCTGTTTGAGATTGCACAAGAACATCTTTTCCTTCCAGGGTGTGTTTTAGAGTACGGGTCTGTACCTCCATAGCATTTTCGTAACCCGCTCTTTGAAGACTGCCTAAAATCTTTCCATCAAAATTGAATTCAGAAAATTTCATCTTTTCTCTTTCTGCACCCAGAGCAACTGTACTGCCTGGCTGCCTGTTTTTGCTACTTTGAAGCTGATACCCGCTTCATGTAAGCTTTTTTCTCTTTTTTACTCTCTCATTATTTGCTTCTGAAGGGACTCAATACAGGGGGCTGGTTATCGCTTCCACTACAAAATTCACTTTGGAGGTGTTCGAATGGTATCCTTTTTCCACTTATTTCGGTTAAATGTGTATAAAATTGATCACATTAAGGGAGTGTTTCCTAAGGGTTTTTCTTTTTATGGTAATAATAATATAATTGTTGCACCACAAAGTGTTTAAAATAATGTTGGAGATATTGGGATTGTTGTCCCCGCCGTTTCTTCGTCGCTCCCTTAATTTTTTTTATGGGGCTAAAGGCGATAGACTGGGTCACCCCCGGGCGGCAATGGTAAATGCGTGATAAGATCCGTTTGGGGGGACCCTTAAGCTATTATCCCGGGAGGGAAAAGAGAATGGAGTTTGGTTTTGATCTTTTTCATAAGCGCTGAAAGCGCGTGATTCTATAGCCCGGGGTAAGCCAGTCTTCTGGCGCAGCCCCGGGTGTTGGCGCCAAAAAAGGACCCAAGCGCTGAAAGTGCGCGATATTCGTTGATGCCATCAAGATTTGTGAGAAATGGATTTTTATGGGGCTAAAGGCGATAGACTGGGTCACCCCCGGGCGGCAATGGTAAATGCGTGATAAGATCCGTTTGGGGGGACCCTTAAGCTATTATCCCGGGAGGGAAAAGAGAATGGAGTTTGGTTTTGATCTTTTTCATAAGCGCTGAAAGCGCGAAATATAATAGCCCGGGGTAAGCCAGTCTTCTGGCGCAACCCCGGGTGTTGGTACAAGAAAAAACCCAAGCGCTGAAAGCGCGTAACATTCGTTGATGCCATCGAGATTGGAATTCTTGTCTTGCGGTCTTGCCGTCCCACATTTCCCCAGGTAGGAAACCTGGGGCTACTATAAATAACCCCTTTGGGGTAGCATATACTAATTCCCATCGGTTTAATCAGGCTAACAGACGAATTCGTACCTCCTATCATCCATCTCCCACTCTACAATCTTAGTCCATAATTCCAAACTCATTTTTTTTACTTTTTGCTAGACATTTTTCCCCTCCCGAAAATATTTTAATCTTAACACACTATTATAACAGGAGTGAATGTATGACATCATCGCCAAAACTTGTACCTATCAAAATGCCGCTTGCGGAACTTCTGCAACAGGCATGTGATATGCACAAAATTTGCTACACCGACCTTGAAGCTGTTAAGAAAGTCGGGCTCGATATGTCGCTTGTAGACGCTATCCCTCAGCTTGTGTTAGATCTTTCCAAAGCTCAGGGCGATTGGATAAATGTAAAAAAAGATAGTGTTTATGAAGGTAAAGAGCTTAAAAAGTACATTGCTGAAATGTGTAAGTTTCGTACCGACCTCTCCCGGTCACTGCGGTTTGCGGCAAAGAAGGCCGGTTCTCAACTAAAAGTTCCCTACTACAAATCACGCAGTGGCTATGAGGTAAGCCAGCACTTAAATGACCTGGCGGTGATGGGCAGAAAGAGAAGGTGGATGCTTGAGAAGATAAACTTCGACATGTCTATTCTTGAAGACGCAGTTCATCACTCCTTTAACCTTACAGAGAAAATAATCTTTAGAAGGCAGAGTAGACCTATCGATTCAAAAGAACGTAAGGCGCGTGATGAGCTCTACTCTAAACTCTATACAATAGTACAGGAGATACGCATTTGCGGTAAGTTTGCCATGCGTAAGTCCAGACGTAGAAAACTGTACGCGAACTCCTACTGGCGTCGCCCCAAACGGGGAAGACCACGGGGGTTTGCCTCACCAAAGCCAAAAAAAAGAGGAAACGTTCAAACTGCCGCGTTAAAAGGTGTAAAACCCATGTACCAACCATCGGTTGTAACTAAAAGCACTAATCCCGGGCCGCCACCGGATAGTTAAGCACAACAAAACCTACCTTTTACCTGCAAAACCACCTCCTTTGACTCCCTGTTTTTCAGGGGGCACAGCATTTCTATACCAACTTTTGCTTTTTCTTCTTAAGTATTGGGGTCATTTCACCCCAATAAGTATTTCTCACCCCGTTTAGACCAATTCTTTTCCTCTACGAACCATTTCTCAGTGCCCACGAACTAATTATTTGACCCTCTGAACCATTACTTTAGCCCCATTTCCTACTTCTCACCCACCCTGAAGCATTTCTCTGTACCCGGGAAAACCGGAACGGCTCTATGGAAGAGTGAAACGGGTAACAGAAGAAGTAAAACGTTCATCGGGAAGGTTAAAACTGCTATCGGGAACTGTGAAAACGAACCCGGTAAGAGCCAAACAGTACTCGGGAATGGTGAAACATGGGTGTGGAAGGGGTTGTGGGGTGTGCAGAAGGGTTCGTTGAGCGTGCGGAAGGAGTTGTAGAAAAGGTGCACTGGAAGACAGGAAAAGGAACGGGTATATTTCTTTTTCCTACCGTGCACCTTTTTCCTGAGTTAGGGGGTTTTCCTGCTTTTTCTGAAAGGCGTGGTGGGTGGGGAAGCTGGTTCGACACAGCTCACCACAAGTATAACATTGTCTGCCGCGTGATAACAGCGAAGAGAGGCAAGCATCCCGAAAAGCCCGATGATGTTTATCGGATTATTGAGAAGGCGTATCCGACATTGAAGAAGATCGAGCTTTTTGCGAGAAAGGATAGGAAGGGGTGGAAAAGGTGGTGAGATACAGAACCCTGTAAGTATAGATGAACGGTTAAAAAAAGAATGACACTGGAACACCTACAATCACGACATTTACATAATATATGTTACCAAAGCGAAAACGCCAAAAAATATCATAACAATACCTATTGGCTTCATCATTTTCAGAAGTAAGTAATAGCTATCGGGGTAAGCTTCATTATCTTCTCGGCTCCAGAAAAAATGTACTGCAATTATAAATAAACCCATACCAATTACACCAATACCTGTACTTATTTGTTCGTTCTAATCCCCATAGATAGTCAAAAATTTCCATCTCAGCGTTATCGACTCCTGCACTAATATTTCGTCCGAATCTACCAGCATCTCCAATTGTTCTTCTATTATATCCACTGAGAAGAACGCTAACCCCTCCCCTCAAAAATGACCTCCTAGCATCAGACCATTCACCTGCCTCCAAACTTGCTCGGGTACCGTCAATTAAAACTTTTGTTGCGTCTGGAGCAATAACTAATCCACTAAGTTTGTGAAAGATAATTGCAGCCCAGCTAGCAGTTTCGCAAAGTGCATCAGTAAAAAACTCTGCACCATCCAGAAATCCAACCGTACCATCTTTTGCCAAATTAAGAGTTGCATCCTGAGCTAATTGTGCACCTTGTTTAGAAAAAGCAAGAGAAAACCAATTCCTTGCAGAATTAAACCAGCTTTGTGGGATACCCAAAGGGTTAAGAGGTAAATCATTTAGTACCGATTCATCAAAATTTCCGTCTGGGTCAATTCTATTGATAGGGTTGCTACCACCATAACGGTAAAGATCAGGGTACTGCTCATCAGCATCCGTACTTATCCACCTCCCAATATCACTGTCTCATAATACCTAGCTCCAAAAAGGTACTATAGTTCAAGCCGGCGACCACATCCCCGGATCATCCCCAAAGGCCATATCAAAGAGCTACTTTTATTAAAATATCTCTTTTAGGGCAAAATGGCGAATCTTTTCTTTGATGATTAATCGTTCATTCTACATATCCGGGCAATTTTAAGTGATATCACCCCTACCCTCAAGGGTACAGGAATATGAGAAAGAGTTAGAAACCCCCAAGCATAAGGGGCAAAAGTGCACGGGAAGACAGGAAAGGGAAAGGGCATATTTCTTTTTCCTACCGTGCACCTTTTTCCTAAGTTAGGGGGTTTTCCTGCTTTTTCTGAAAGGCGTGGTGTGTGGGGAAGCTGGTTCGACACGGCTCACCCCGAGGTGCAGTGAATTTAAATCACAAAATGGTATCTCTGTTTCTAAAAATTATGGCCATGAACAGCCCCAATAATATAGAACGTACAATGAAGTCCCAAGGGTTCGTTTGAATAAAAGATAGCACTTCAGAAATTGTCTTCGGTGGGCGATTAATCTGAGGACCTCCCATTAGACTACCAAGTATATAAACAACAATATAGCAGAAAACTGAATAAATCACCCATTTTCGTAAAAAAATCTTTTTAGTGCTCATAATTTTTCTTCAGCAGGTAGATACCGAATAGTTAATCGTTAAGTTGCCTATACCTATCAAAATCTATCTCTACATTACCATCTGGTTCTGGATTATTTTTGAAATAGAACATCAATGGGTTGTATGTATTCAAAAAATCCATGCCACTATATACAAAGTTATAAAGCTGCCGATCTAATTCTACAATGTCATGAAGTATCGCACTTCTATTTTCCCACATTGCGTCACGTCGGTCAATATTAGTAGCCACCCAACCTCCTACTTTTGCTGGAGATGGATTTGCATCATCGAAAATTAGTCCTGATGGATCGTATCCAACAGCAAAGTCTTTGAAAGCTGCCAAAATTCTCGAAACTCGGTCTGCAGTTGCATTTGAAAATCTTACTCCTCCAACAATGACCGATTCCCCTCTTGTAAGTATTTTATTCATAAGATTCGGGTGTTTAGCACTCAAGTAAATCAAACCGGTTGCAACACCTTTGCCGGTAATCAACACACGGCCATCAGGGTCAATGAAATTAATAGGGTTAAAGCCATTTCCAGCGTAAGCGTACAAGTTATCAAATTGCATTGCAGGATCAGTACTTGTCCAATACCCAATCACAGG
>JARUKZ010000057.1 GCA_029688955.1 Chitinispirillales bacterium ANBcel5
TTTTTTCTAAATATTCTTTTGCACTTATACTCGTTTCACTTACAATATTATTCCCGCCGCAAGATGGGCATTTGTATTCCTTCTTCTGCCCTCTCCAAACTGTATATATTATCCCAGGTACTAAAATAAAAAGCCAAAGAATCAATTCGATTAGTCCTGAACCCCTGGGTTTTTGTTTTACAGGGCCTTTGATACCGCAGTCCAAGCAAAACATCCCATCAACTTTTCTATAGTTAGAATAAATGTAATATCCTACTACTGTTGATACTATTGTTGAAAACCCAATTACGGGACCGAGGTATACAAAACATAAAATGATAACAACCGTAACTACTGGAGAGATAAGTAACCCTAGCAAAAATTTTTTCATGCTTACAATTCCTTTCGAATAAAAGAAAGCATATATATTCAAAGCGTGATTTTTCTTTGGTTTTTCTGAGTCCGGGCGGGGGCTCCAATTCCGCGGCTCATCTAATTGACTATTATTTCTGCGTATCAAACCATAATTCTGCTATATCTATCTTGTCCCAGTTTCCACTCATATACCCCAACCCTCTAGTTTTACTCTCTAAAACATTTTCTATCACCCTGAATAGGGCCTCCCCATTCCCAATTTCGCACTAACTTTGGTTTCAGTTTATCCCTTGCTCTCCCTCACCGGTTTTTTATCGCCAGCCAAGACTCTTTCTCACACACTTCTCCACTTACTATCAACCACAAATAACCCAAAAAGCCAACTCTCAAGGTCACCAAAACGAGAATAGCTTTATCTAAAGCGCTGAATTGTGGGATATGAAGGTGTGAAAGGAGCATAAGGGGTCGTAAACTGAAAATGTGAAAATGACAGGTTCTCTATATAAGTTAAATAAAAGAATAAAGCATTGCAACAGCTTACATGATTTTGCAGCCATTGGATTCTTGCCGGGTAACATCTCTTAAGATTCATCAATCGGCAAATGCGTGTCCTTAAGCCGGTTTTCGTAAACAAAACAGTACAATACTCTTAAAAGGTCGCAGCAATATTCTTATATATAGTAATGCACAACCGTGAAGATCCCTGCCCACCCCCTTTTTCATCACAGGCAGATCGCCATTTACTAGATCGGGGGCATTCTTCTAAATAGTTCCACAGTAGCTCAGGGGAATTCTCACTCAGACCCGAAACACCATAGTGGAGTTTTTGTTTAAGGTAAAAAAGCTATCCGAGCGTTAGGAAGAACAGTGAGCATTCTCAATCGATGCGCTTATTGTCCGATCTCAGTAATTTGACCAATCAGTCTCAAGTTATTTGACCGGTCCGTTCCTCTCTCCGTTTCCATTTTTTTCAAAATAGTTTTTTTGTGGTGTTACCCGGTCAAATTTCTTGAGATTTTACAGTCTTTCCACGCATAGACTGGTATCCTTTTATGTTGAATTTGTATGCAGTGCTTACTAACCTGTCACATGTTGCGTCTGCTGGGACACTCCAAACTGGACACCACTAAACGCAAGGTAACGACACTCTGTGCAGGAAACAACTGGGTGAGTATGCGCTGGCTGCAAAAGAAACACTCACCTGTTGGTGGGAGCAGATACTGGAGAGAACGGAAAAACATCCACTGATATGTTCAAAATGTAATGCCGGGTTATTACAACTGGTCTTTATATTGCCTCCGGGCAGGAGGTCTGTAATGGTAACATAGGAGTGAAATGTGCGATAGTTAGTATGTAATGATGCTGATATAAATGTGCATCTATGAATGCCTGTAGGTGTGCTATACCAAAATTGAGTATTTTATTACTTTATGGGAGAGATGTGTTGATGGAAATCGGCGTATGCAGTCTATTGTTTAAGATAAAGTTGCTTGTCTCACGACTGAACCCCCCGGAATCCCAGAAGAAGCTCTGAATACTTTTTCCTATAAATAATATAACAGAGAGTGCCTGGCCTGAGCTCTTCGTTCAACAGGTTTTTTCTGCATCTTGAATGCAGAAAAAACACTAGATGTTGTGCTGCTGTAAAACTGGCACTTCAATTTCTGCCGCCACTCTTATTTCTTTTCTGTTCTAATCGCTTTATCAAGTTCAAATTTAACGCTTCTTGTTAAGGAGTCAATGCGTTATATTTTTTCCAATATTTCTTCTGAACGGCTAATAGAAGACATATATTCTTTTGATCCTTTTTCTATCTCTAAAAGATTATTATTTATTGCTTTTAGTTCAAAAACAACTTCATTTATTCTTTCTGTGTTTTTTATATAGTCAAACGTATAAAAAATAAAACCACTCAATCCGACAGTTGCTGTAAATTTAAACAAGTTCCAAGCTTGACTATAAGCTTTTGGTCTCTTCATTGAATTCTTTTCGCTTATATATTTAAAGTTTCTTAGGTAAAAGGTGTATATTTTGGAAAATAGGTTCGAATCACCTTCGATTGCAGTTATACGCATATAGTAAACGTGTAATTTTCAATGCCTTTTTAAATAAGATTTATTAAGTAGCTTTTTGGGGTTTTTTATATAATCAATTTCTATTCTATCCTCAATTGGCCTTAACCCCTTCCGTAAGTGCAGGAAATAAGGAGACCATAACGTTATCATTGTCAATCTAGCAATAACGAAGTGTAACTCCATATTTTGTTAATGTTTTATTTTGAACACCATCTAGACTAAACAATATTTTGTTATCGAAAGGGTGGCAACCCCAAAAAACCTCAAAAACTCTATTGTCAGTTCCTCCATTCCTGCCTTTAGGAACTACATTTAAGATATAAAGTTCATCATATCGTTTTGTTTCTGAAGTTTTATTATTAAACGATTCGAATATCGTTTTAGAACTTTCTAGAAATGTCTTGAATGCTTGGTATTTTTTTCGTGTATTCATATCTTTTGGTCCTTAAAATCATTCAGTCAATTCTGTATTCCTGTTCCGATTCCGTGGCGGCTCTTATTTCCGTGCCAGTTTTATTGCGCACAACGTTCCGCAAAACAGCCGAAGTGCCTGTGTTGCGCCCGCGGCAGGCATTTTGGCTTTTTGCTGTTTGTGGATGTAAGCCGGAACACTACCATAGTGTAATGTCTTTCAGCCAGTTCTCCTTTTCTATTGGCGGCGCTCCCTTACAATAATGCGTTTTCTACAAATTCATATCTCACGTCAAGACTTCAAATTTCTGTATGTGCCCCCAATCCAGCGGGTCGCTAAGCACAAACTTCAATCCAGAACGGCCAAGGAACTCTTCGACCACACGCAGCCCTTCGGCGAATGTCAGACGATAGCGTCTGAACCTGCTTAGTTCGCTGCATGGTTTGTTTCTTCAAGGTAATTAAAATGCCAAACAGCTTGCCTGTTGTATCATTGCTGTTTTCACATCTTGGCCCGATTTTCGCTAATGATAAAAGGGGTGATCTTCAGAAAAGGAGCAGGTGTTGACTAATTTTTACAGATCCCTGCTTTAATATGGTAAAAAAGATTCTTGCGAAAGGAATTTACCAGAGAGGAGCTCCGGCTGAGATGAAAAAAACCAAAATCGTTATCCTTTGGATTATAAGCCTTTTGCTTTTGCTATTTATCGTGCAGAACACCGCTCAGGTCCGTGCCCGTTTTTTCTGGTTTACGGCAGATGTTCCTGTGATAGTTCTTTTGGTGTTTGCCGCGACCGGTGGTTTTATTTGCGGAATTCTCGTTGCTTTAGCCATAGAAAGCAGAGCAACGGAAAGCAAACAGTAACAGGGCAATAATATACAAGAGCCTTCATACTTACAAAAAACCTGGATATTTTTATGCGTTTAGTACTGATTAATCCTTGCAATCCATTGGTGAGCACTGTCAAAACCCGTGAAAATCGCTGGAACAAATATGTCATGTGGAAGCCCCTGGGACTACTGGTGCTGGCCGGCCTCACTCCAGACGATTGGGAAATTACGGTGATCGATGAGAATCTGGTTGTTCCGGACTATGAAAAGTTGCCCTCGCCTGATCTCGTCGGCATTACCGCTTTTACCTCGCAGGCGCCCCGTGCATATGAGATCGCCGGCGGGTTCCGCGACCGCAGAATACCAGTGGTCATGGGTGGTATTCATGCCAGCATGTGCACCAGCGAAGCTTTGGAGCGCGTTGATGCAGTGGTTAAAGGTGAGGCCGAGAGTGTCTGGGCAGAGGTTCTGAAGGATTGTCGCAACGGCACACTGAAAAGGCTTTATGAAGGCGCAAAGCTTGACCTTGCCGGAGTGCCTGCTGCGCGACATGATTTATTGTCAAAAGGATACCGCATCGGTTCAATCCAGACATCACGCGGTTGCCCTCTCGCATGCAGTTTCTGCAGTGTTACTACTTTTAATGGCGGGAAATTCAGGCGCCGGCCGGTTGAAAACGTTATTCAGGAATTTCGGATGATCCGGGAAAAATACGTCCTGATTGTAGATGACAATCTAATCGGAACGCGCAAAGACCACTTGGAAGACACAAAGAACCTTTTACGGGAGATGATTGCGGCGAAACTGCGCAAAAAGTGGATCGCGCAGGTCACCATCAATATGGCAGACGACCAGGAGCTGATTACTCTGGCAAGAAAAGCAGGATGTATCGGCGTTTTTATCGGTTTCGAATCGGTTTCTGCGCAAGGGCTATCGGAAATCAGCAAGAAATTCAACATACGGCACAACCGGGTTATGAGGGATTCTGTACGGCGTATTCAAAATCACGGTATCAGCGTGCTGGGGTCATTTATTCTCGGGCTTGATGTCGATGATAAAGGCAGTGGCAAACAAATCGCTCAAACAGCCCGTGCTTACGCGCTGGATATTCTGAATTTGATGATTCTCACACCGCTTCCAGGCACGCAACTGTGGAAAACCATGGAAGCAGAGGGCCGTATACTAACCGGGAATTTCCCATGTGACTGGAAATATTTTACACTCACCTTGCCGGTTGCCAGATATAAAAAGATGTCATGGAAGGAGATTGTAGCTGAAAGAGAAAGCTGCTACCGTGATTTCTATTCTTATGCCGGTATTCTACGCCGGGTGATCCGCAGCTTCCTGCACCGGGGAAAAGCATCGGTAGTATTGATAAGTAATCTGGTTCTTCGAACGAACTCTTTGCGTCTCGACCGTGTGGCATATGCAGATTTGGATTTAATACGAGACAGGGATCTTCAATGAACACCAGGCAAAAACGATCCCTTAAAATCAGAAATTGTGTTGGCACTCATCATCCGCGATTCAGAAATCACTACCGCTTTGAAGGGCAGGCTGTAATGGGTTTTGCGTGCTCAGAATGAGATGCATCTTAGAAGAAGAACGATACTTCCTTTATACAGGATAAATTTATGTCTGGAAAACCACTGATACTTCGAGGAAATCCAATCTCGCCGGGTCTGGCAGAAGGGAAAATCCATGTACACCGGACTTTGCTGGGTAATTCATGGCAGAAACCAATCCCACACTCGGTCGCAGAGGTATCCGTTTACTTCGTGAGTATCCCGAATTGCTCACAATTCATTTGAAAGCCATATTGGAGCTGTCCCGGGAATTCGATGTCTCTGTGCTGGTTCCCATGGTAACTCTTCCGGATGATATAGCTGTAGATCGAAATCCAAAGGGAAATCAAGCAATGCGTCCGTGATTACGGTCCAGATACTATAACGCTCCTAATTGCAGTCACCTTTCTTGCATCTGTCAAAAAGGCCTCCTACGGCACGCAACAGCTCGTCATCATCCATTTTGGAAACTATTCCACAGACTCCGGCATTCAATGCGGTTTGCCTGTACAGGTCTATATCATGGCAGGTCACAACGAGCATGCAAAGATTCGGGTGTTGCGGCTTAAGCCTTCTTATCATCTCGATGCCGTCGATGCCGGGAAGGGATATATCCACCAGAACGATATCCGGGGCAAACGACGGTATTTCCCTGAGCGCTTGTTCCGCGTCCTCACTCTCACCTATGGCGGTGATCGAACTGAAATTTTTTCTCAATAATCGCTTTAGAATAAAGCGCATCGAATTGTCGTCTTCAACAATGTATACTTTCATAGAACCTTTTTAAGTAATCGTTAACAGTTCTGATGGGGTAAGGTCAGTGTTACGCGGGTACCCTGTCCCAGCGTGCTCTGTATTGCTAAATCGCCGCCAAACAGCCGCAGCCGCTCCCTGATACTCACAAGTCCCAGGTTAGTCCCTTCTGTTTCTTTCGCAAGTGCTTTCTGCGGATCGAAACCCTGTCCTTTATCGTTGATTGAAATTTCTATGTGCTTGTCCTCGCAACGCACTTCAGCCAAAGCTTGCGATACCCCCGCATGCTGCCTGACATTGTTCAACACCTCTCGAACCATCTGTGTGAGCATGATCTGCGTTTGATGCCGGATGTTGTCAACAGGGTCATGCATACGTAGCTCGACAGCTAAACCGTAGGCGGTATACACATGCGCTACAAGCCACTGTAGCGCCGAATCGAGCCCTTCGGAGTCAAGCACTGGCGGATTCAGTTCTATCGACAATGCCTTTGCCGTACTCAGCGCCTTTTCGAGCACCGCTATGCCTTCCGTCACATCGTCCCATTTTTCTGCAGCCCCGGTTCCCCAATGATCTCTGAGGTGCTGTTTGAACAGCATTCGTGAACCGGTGAGTTTCTGCAGGATATCCTCGTGCAGAACCCGGGAGAATTGTTTCCGCTCCCGCTGTTCGGCGAGTGTCAGTACCTTCGAAAACGCCCGAACCTGCTCGGTCCGTTGCACGACCAGCGATTCGAGATTTTCGTTGAGGATTCTGAGGCGATGTTCGCTTTCTTTGAGTGCAAGTTCTGCTTGTTTTGCGTCAGTGATATCCATCATGCCGACCCGCCATTCACTCCCTGCCGTGCCGCCTGCATCGGGTGCGCGTATAGTGTCCAGCCGCACATGGATAGTCTGTCTGTCGATAAGGCGGGTGAAACGGATATCCGCTGTTTGAGACGTCACCTGCCCCTGAATAACTTTGCGGATATACAGATAGCAGCTGTCCCGGTCTTCGGCAGCGGCAAGTGACGAGAGGCGCTTTCCCTGAATCTGCTCAACTGAGCGCTGCAGCATTGCACTGGCGGTCGCATTGACCCGTACGATCGTTTCATCGGCGTCAAGGGTCAGGTACCCCACAGGCGCATCCTCGTATAAATCGCGGTACTGCCCATGCGCCCGGGCAAGCTCGGTCTGGCTACCCCTGAGCTCCTCGACCATTATCTCCAGTTCCATCTGATGAATCTGCAGCTCCTGAACCAGTTCCTGTATTTCCGGGGCTGTCATCTTTGACACATCGTGCGGGGTATGCCCCAGTCGCTCTTCAGCTTTGCGGCGAAGAGTGAGCTTGTCATAACCTGCGGACCCACCTTGGTTTTCCTCACCGCTGCCAGTCTGCTGACAGGACAGCAGACGATCCTCCAGCTCGCGCCTGCTCATCGCCCGCAGCTCGGCATGGGACAATGATCCACGGGGTGGCTGCGAAGATTTTTCGGGAGTTTTCCCAGTCGTGTTGGTGTTTTTCTTTTTCTTCATCAATTCCGGATCCCAAACTTTTATCCGATCTACGATGTCCGATGATCGAACTACGAACTTATTCTTGCCTTTCCTTACTTCTGACTTCGCCCATCGCTCATCGCCATTCATCCCCTCCCTCTATCTTCACCCAAGCGTAAAGTAGAACGTCGCTCCCTTGCCAACTTCGCCTTCTGCCCATACCGTGCCGCCATGGCGGCTGATAACCCGCTGCACAATCGACAATCCGACACCGGTCCCGCCGTAATCTTTTTCGGCGTGGACACGCCTGAACGGGGCAAATATCTCTTCGGCAAACTGCTGCTTGAATCCTACCCCGTTGTCGCGAACGAAATAAACGGTTCGCCCCTCCTGTTCAAACGTTCCGAATTCGATGCGCGCAGTTTCCTTTTTGGAAGCAAATTTCCAGGCATTGCGCAGCAGGTTTTCCAGCGCCAGGTGCATCAGTCGCGGATCGGCTTGGGCGCGTATGTCGTTTGGTACCATGGCCTCCACGTTCAACTCCGGGTCAGCCGCGCGAAGCTCTTCCAGGTGATCGCGGATAATGGCGCTCAGATCGATCTCCTCGCGGGTTAGTTCCTGCCGGACAATACGGGACAATGTGAGCAGGTCATCAATAATTCGCTGCATCTTCCTGGTGCCGGCATCAATACGATGCATAAATTCCCGGCCCTGCTCATCAAAGCACTCAGCATAGTCCTCAAGCAGCAATCCGACAAAACCACTGACCGTGCGCAAAGGGCTGCGCAAGTCGTGGGACACGGAATAGGAAAATGATTCCAGATCCCGGTTGGCAACAGCGAGTTCCTCGGAGCGCCGTTTCAGCTCCTCCTGGGCCTTCTTTGCGATCGTAATATCGTTGCCGTCGATAAGAATCTCGGTACCCTGCTCACTCTCCCCGGGAACAGTAATTGCACTCCAGACGAAAAAGATCCTCCTGCCGTCCTTGCATAAGCCTTCGCTCTGCACTTCTCGGAACCTTTGCGGATCGGCGATGATTTGCCCAATAATTTCCGAACTGTCGGTGCCGTAAGAATCCACAATCGGCACAATCGTGCCAACAAACGGCTTCCCGATTACTTCGTCGCGCGAATAACCGAATACCTTCTCGCTGAACGCGTTGAAGAATGATATGCGCCCGCCGGCATCGATGCCGATAATAAAGCTGTATATCTCCTCCACAAGTCTGCGATACCTGGTTTCCGACTTGTCTAATTGTCGCAGCACCATCCTCTTTTCCGTCTGGTCTTCTATGGCCAGGAGGACATGAGATTTTTCAGCTCCATGCCCAAATGCGAGGCGACGTGCATTGAGCACCATGATCTTCTCGCCGATATCCTCGAATGTATGCTGCACCTCAAAGTCCTGGATTATGTTCTCTTGAGCGATGGTCTCTTCCAGAAGCGTACGCAGCCGTGGAATGTCCCATTGATGATTGCCAAGATCGTAGATAAACCGCCCTTGTGTTTCCTTCGGCGTTACCTCGAATTGGCGGAAAAAAGTCTTGTTCGCCGAAACAACCTTCAAATTCTCATCCAGTACAATAAGCGCCTCGTGAACAGTATCAACAATGCTTTCGGCATATTGGTATGCTTCTACACGCTCGGTTACATCACTGGCCGCACCGAACCATTCGTAGATGTCGCCCTTCTCATCAAGCAGCGGAACCGCCCGCGACAGGTTCCATCCCACCGTGCCGTCAGCCCGCAGTATCCGGTGCTCGAGCTGGTACATGGTTTTGGCAACGATGGCTTCGTTTATAGCCGACCAGACATGCGGCTGGTCTTCGGGCAGGATGTACTTGCGCATCCAGTGCGGGTCCGGCCCTCCCGTATCGGCCAGGATACCGGCCCCGTGAAGCTCGCGCATCTCTTTCCAGTCGGCGCTCATGCGAAAGATGACACCTGATGAGGCGGTGACCAGCGCGCGGTAACGCTCTTCACTCTGACGAAGCGCCTCCAGTGCCTGTTTGAGTTCGGTGATATCAATGAAGGTCACCACCACGCCGTCGATCACGCTTTCGGCGCTGCGATATGGCAGGATACGTATGAGATGCTGCCTGCCGTCGGGCGTCGCAACTTCATTCTCCCGTTTTTCCAAGGTATCGAGCACGTGACGGCAGTCGTCGAGCAGACCGTTTCGCTCAATCTTGAGCTGCAGTTCGCTGATCGGCCGGTCGATATCGGTGTCGCGAAGGCCGACAAACGAACGTGCCCTGGGGGTGTAGCGCTTCACGTGCAACTGCCGGTCGAGAAAAATCACCGCCAGCTCGGTGCTGTTAAGCAGGTTCTGAAGATCGTCGCGCGCCCGCATAAGCTCCTGATTTCTTATATTAAGCTCGTTATTGACTGTAGATAGTTCCTCGTTGAGCGACTCCATCTCCTCCTTTGAGCTCTGGAGCTCTTCGTTGATCGACTGCAGCTCTTCATTGGTGCTCTGCATCTCCTCCTGACTGGACTGCATCTCTTCGCGCAGGTTCTGGTTGGCCTCCCTGCAATACATCAGCTCCCGCTCCAGATCGTTGCGGTTATCACTTCGAACGGTCTCGGCGCGTTGCGGTTCTACAGGTTCTACAGGTTCTACAGGCTGCGGTGACGCAAGCCGGGCCGCTGGGGTGATAGTGGCAAGCAGCATTCCCCGCAGTGCTTCAGGGATCACAATGCGGTTGACTGCCAGATCGATGGTCTCAAAATCACCATTGGTCTTGATCCGGATGCCCTGCTTGACAATGCGCTCCTTGCGCTGGAGCGCCTGGTGCACCGCTGTTCTCAGCGGCATTTGCAGTCCCTCCCGTGCCATGTCGAATACATTCATGCGCGGCTGGCGCTGCCCGGGCTCCAGGTACGCGCCGGTCCGGCCGTGGATATAGCTTATCGTTCCTTCGTGGTC
The DNA here is from genome assembly GCA_029688955.1 of Chitinispirillales bacterium ANBcel5. Classification (NCBI taxonomy): domain Bacteria; kingdom Pseudomonadati; phylum Fibrobacterota; class Chitinispirillia; order Chitinispirillales; family Chitinispirillaceae; genus Cellulosispirillum; species Cellulosispirillum alkaliphilum. The sequence goes on from JARUKZ010000057.1 coordinate 10,393, forward strand.
AAACACGATACTCACCGGCGCGTACTGGTCCAGAAGCATTCGTTCCACAAGCCGGTCGGTAGCAGGGCGGTGTCCGGCCGGGTACTCACTCTGTCTATCCTGTTCTGGCGGCTGGGCTGTTTTCATCTTTGCGGGTAATTTGGGCAGCTGGGTCGGCACGTTTGCGCAACGGAAAATCCTCCATCGCGTATCGAGCGTCTCGAAGAGCCGGTTCTCGGTACCCACGCTTTCGGAGGATCCCAGAAAGAGCAGCCCATCGGGATCGAGGGCATGATGAAACAGGGGCAGGAGCAGTTGCTGAAGATCGTTCTGCAGGTAAATAAGCACGTTGCGGCACACCACCATCTGCAGATGCATAAACGGCGGGTCGCTGAGCATGTTATGGTGTGCAAAAACCACCATTTCGCGAATCTCTTTGCGAATGGTATAGCCGTGGTTGTCTCCTCCAACGAAGTAGCGCTGCAGCCGTTCCGGGGACACATCGACAGCGATACTGGCAGGATAGCTCCCCCTGCGACCCTGCTCGATCGCCCGGGCATCCAGATCGGTAGCGAATACGCGAATACCGATTGATTTGTTGAAGCGGCGCCGGAGTTCATCGAGCACGATTGCGATGCTGTATGCTTCTTCACCGGTTGCACACCCCGCGACCCAGACGCGAAATTCCTCGCCTTCGGGCCAGTTTTCCATCAGTGGCGGAAGGTGATTGTCTTTCAGTGCGGCAAATGCTTCGGGATCGCGAAAAAAGCTTGTCACGCTGATAAGCAGCTCCGAGAAAAGCAGCTGCGCTTCCTGGTTGTTCTCGTGAAGAAACGAAAGGTAATCGGAAGTCTTTTCGATCCCGTGCACACTCATGCGGCGCTGAATACGCCGCTCGATGGTGCTGCGCTTGTATGCCGAGAAATCGTGACCGCGGCGCGAGCGCAGAAAACGCAGGATTGCGTTGACATCCTCGGGTGAAAAGCCCTCTTCCCGGGCCTTCTGTTGTGAGACAACATAGGGCGCCTTGATATAATCCATGATTCTGCGGGGTATGTCGGCCGGGGTTTCGACGAAATCAACCAGCCCGGTCTTCTGGGCGCTCTCAGGCATACCGCCGTAGCGCGCGGAGGGAGCTTGCTGTGCCAGTGTCAATCCGCCCTGGGCTTTGATCTCCCGTACCCCGGTGGTGCCGTCGGAGCCCGTACCCGACATCACTACGCTGACAGCCCGTTCGTGCATGTCATGGGCCAGCGATCGGAAGAAAATATCTATCGGCAGTCGGCGCTCTTCAGTGCTCTTCAATGGCGACAGATGCAGTGTTCCGGCTTCGATGTGAACCGTTGCCCCGGGCCCAAGCACATACACATTGTTGGGCTCGACATTCATACCTTCGGTAATCTGTACCACCGGCATGCCGGCTTCCTTGCCCAGGAGTTCGGGAAGCATGCTCTCATGATCCGGATACAGGTGTGTGACCACCACAAAGCCCATTCCGGTATCGGAGGGCATGGCGCGGAAAAGCTCCTTCAGCGCCTCAAGCCCGCCAGCCGATGCGCCGATGCCGACTATGGGAAACGTTTCGTGATCTTTGGGCGACTTTTTTTCCGATCCTGATTTTTTCGGCATGATTATCCTTTGTGTTATACTTGAGATGGCCGGAAAACATTCTGTGGAGTCCGGCATATCGGGACATCGTTTGGCGTCTTAACGCGACCCCAAAAGGCAATGTATCACAATATATATGAATGCAACTACCATTCCTTTTATTTAGGCCACCGGGCAGCCCTGCGGAGTGATTTTTTCTTTGCGCCGTCATCGTATCTCTTTGAACGGGCTGTCTTGGCTCTTCTTGTCTTAGCCGCCGCCTATTAAACAATTCGTTCCGGTTTATTTCCACCAACGGGTCGCGAGTACCCGAAGTTGGCGACCAACGGGAGCCAATTTGGGCGGAGCGCAGCGTAGCCGGGTACTCGCTGTTATGTTTAGTGCCCGGCTGGTCTGGTTTAATTCCCAAAAGTACACGGATGTACTTTTGGGGTCTTTGCTATTCTGCATATTTAACTTGTAATTCATCCTCTAAATCCAAAATTGATAGCGCATGTTTTATCAATTCGAATTTACCTGTATTACTAATATTTGCTTCTATATAATAAGTATCATTGATTTTAACTGCTTGACGTAGCCTCTTTTTGTCTGGCTCCTTAACTAAACTTATTTTGTCTTTTAAGTCGGTTGTAAAAAAAGTTTCGGGTTGTAATGAAAACAATTGCTTAAAGACTTCAACATACAACTTGGCAACTTGATTAACTTCAATTTTTTGATCAAAGAAAATAGCATAGGATAGTTTTTTATGAGTTGGATCATCTGCTTCAAAGATATTGACCTCTTCATTATCTGCTATCTGGTCAATATCAATTGGTGGATATTCCCATATTTTCAAAAATTTCTCTGCAATAATATCTAGTCTTTTTTCAATCTCATTTTTATTCCAAGTATCTAAATTGGATATGTATCTATTCAACCACAAGCGACTATCTTTATATCCTACATTTTGTAGATCTCTTTTTTCTTTGAATGGTTTATTTCCAAGTTTTCCGTTATTTCCAGAAAGAGTAAGATTTCCTATAGTGTTTAAATAGTTTTCCTTAATATAAACGAATTCTTCAGGTCCTAACTCAATCTTCCATTTTGGGTCAGGGTTCTGAGGAAAGATGTGTTCTATAGTAATGTCCGGGTTACCGTCAATCATAACTTTTTCAGTGTTTTCATAATTCTCAAGCCTCTCCAGAAAATAAATTCTGTTTTTTGATTTAATGTTGTAAACATCCTTAACCTTAAGAGCATCGATTACTTCTGCATCTTTAGGAAACCTTTGAGCACCTGTCCTTTGGACCAATGCTTTTTGAATTGAAAACAAATAATTATCGACTTCGACTTTATCATAAAGGCTCATGAAGATTTTATTAAGTGCATTTGTCGCTAAACCAAGTATGAACCTTCTCCATGTAAAGGATTGAATTAGATTTAAAATATTAATAAAAGTATTTTTGTCTATTTTTCCTTCATCATAATCGGAATAAACTTTCATTAAAAAAGGATAGGCAACATTAATCTCCAGCCGATTTATATATTCAAGCTGCAGATTTATTTCTTTATCAGCTTCATTCGACGGGTTGATTAATTTGTTGTAATATTTTACTAAATTCTTGATTTTTTTAAGGATACTTTCTAATTCATCTATTGTTGTCGTAGGATATTTAGTTTTAAACTCAATATAAACCTTGCCTTTGTTTGGAATCTTTCGATTCTCTAAAGTTAAATAGTCTCTGATAAAATCAGAAACTTTACTTGTATTCAAAGTTTCATCTTTAGCATGTTTCTCAATCACTTCCCAGTAATTTTGATATACTTTATTTTGCTCTTTCCTACTCAACCCCATTAAAATATAATTTCGTATTAAATCTGCTTGCGATAATTCAAGCCCTGTTGAATTTAAACTTTCAAATATTCTTTGTGGGTCGTCCTTCTCTCGATCAAGTGAAATTTCTACAAACATTAACTTTGAAAGACCTTGCAAAATAAAATTATAATTTTCCTCTGTAATTCTTTCTTTAAAATAATTAAAATTATCAACAAGTTTAGAGTATTCGTTAAACTCTTCTTCTTCATCGCATCTTAGTAAATATTTTAATGCTACGTCGTTATTTTCAGTTGGTCTTAGTTTTAATTTTTCTTCTTCTGGTGCGAATTTGTTAATTAAATAAGTTTCACTTATTTCGTTTACCAATGATTCATTTTTTATTCGTTTAGCCAAATTATATAAGACGAGATATATCAAAGTAAGTGTAGTAATTCGCTGTTGACCATCAATTACAGTAAGCTCTTTTATCCTTGAAGCCGTATAAACGTCATCATGGATATATACAATGCTGCCAATAAAATGTGCGGTTATATTATTGTTTGTAGCCACTTCTAAAATATCATCTAAAAGCTGTTTGCATTGGCCAATTGTCCAATCATAATTTCTTTGATACACGGGAATGATAAATTGTGTTTTATTTGATGATAAAAAATCTTCTATCCTTAATTCATTTGCTTTCAAATTTAATCTCCTGTATTATTTTCTTCCCCGAGGCCACGGATGGCCGAGGACTATAAAGCTCTTAGCCGGGCATTGAACACAACGGTCCGGCCCATGCCGAAGTTGCGACTATAATATTGTAAAGTTATTGCCTGCGGCCGAGTCCTCGAGGTTGAAAGGCGATAACTTTACCTACCTTAGTGTAAAGCAATTTGGGGCGTACTCGCCCGGCATGGGCCTGTTGTTGGTTGTTTTTGGGTGCTCTTATTTCCGTGCCGATCATATTTCCTCGCGGCTCCTGTTTTTCACTCTTTCAAATCTCAATATGCAATTTCAATTGATTGCTTATTTAATCTGAAAGTAAAAGGAAAAACCAGTCCAAACGATATTCCAAAGGCATAAAGTGGAGCTTTCCAGTTATATTTTTCATTCTCCCTATTTAAGCCTTCAATAGCACCAAAAATGCCAGCCCATACCAGAGGCCATACAAGCTGATATAAAATGTCATCGTTACTAAACCTTGGACCGATATATGAATCTACAACTCGAATTCTATGTAAATTAATCGTATCTGATCTGGTAATTATATTATCCTTCTCCCACTTTTCAATCTTCACTCTTTTAGTAGTTCCAGCTAAACTGTGCACAATGCTATACTTGTAATGTGGACTTTCAACAGCTTTGTTTATTTCTGTAATCGGGACAGGTCTATGATTTCTACTGTTTCTTTGATAAAAACAACTATCAGCAATATTTGGACATGTAATAAAATATGTAGGAGATGGTGCTCTTGAAAAAGCAAGTAATTGAACTTGAAATAATAGAATAGGGAAAAGGAAAATGGTTACTCGGTTTATCATTTTAATACTCCTCTGTATAAATAGACTATGTTTAATAGCCTAATTTGCCCTGGTTTTTTCTTTCTTTGCTCCGGTTCCGCCGCGATCCCATCTCCTCGGCACTCCGCTCTTTTTCCGCACCCAAAAATTGACAACAACGTTCCGGCCCATGTACGAAGATTTGCAACTATAATATTTTAATCTACCTTAGCCAAACTTTGCAAATTTTAGTACTTGGCCTGTTGTGCGTCTGTATTGCCGGTGCTCCTATTCCTACTCCGCGCCAATCCTATTTCCTCGCGGTTCCTATCTTTACAATTTTCCAGGTAATTCAATTATAGGATACAATGTCTTTAAATCCAGAATTGTGTTTTGATTGCTTATCTTTTGTTGTTTTTAATTTTTTAATAGCAAGCCAAAAATCATCTTCTGTTATAATAAGCTTATCTGATTCAATGTTAAGATCTGTTTTAATAACTTTCATCATATTAACATTCCTTCTTAAACAATTATATGCGCCTTCTCTTGCAACGAAAGCGATATCAGCTCCGGTCATTCCTAGCAAGGCTTTAGATATTTTGGAAGTTTCAATATTTGGGGCCAATGGCATATTTGCAACTGCTTTATTAAATATTTCAAAACAACCTTGTATTGTGGGTTCTTTTATTTCAATATGATAATCGAAACGACCTGGGCGAAGAATTGCTGGGTCTAAAAGTTCGATTCTATTTGTTGAAGCTAATACTCTTATGTTACCGAAATTATCTAAACCATCTATCATAGAGAGCAATTGGTTTACAATCCTTGATTCAGATCTTAATGTTTCATCACCAGACCTTTTTTGTGCAATGGAATCAATTTCGTCAAAGTAAATTATTGCTGGTTGTAATTCGTGGGCAATATTGAAGATCTTTCTGATATTATTCTCTGATTCACCATGAAATTTGCTTAATAATTCAGGCCCTTTTATTCCGATAAAGTGCGCTTTAATCTCATTTGCTATAGCTTTTGCTACCATAGTTTTGCCACACCCAGGCGGACCATAAAGAATGATTCCAGTATGTGGAGCTATTCCAAGATGTTTGAATACATCAGGATGTTTAATTGGTAGTTCAATTATTTCTCTAATCAACTGTACTGTATCACCTAACCCACCTATTTCCTCAAAAGTTACTTGAGGAATGAATCTGGTTTCTGATACAACTTTATCTGTATGAATCAAAGACTCATTCCTATCTCCAAAGTTTGACATGTCTTCTTTTGAATGCCTCAATTTAATACCTGTAGCTATTTGCTCCTTCGTATAACCATCATCAATCTCGGTATATTTTATTTCGAACCTATCGTTTTCATCAAGATCAATTTCATCTGGCAGATTTGATATTATCTTGTTAAGGTTCTTAAAATCGAAATATGGACAGATGTAAAGGAATTTCTCTAAGGCTTCATTTTCGATAGATTTATATAGTTGGTCTTTATTTATTGCCCAAATTGAATCTGTTTTGAAATTGCCGAAATCAAACCAGTATTTATTGTAGTCATAACCCCACTCATTTTCTGATGCATATCGGCTGATGTTATACAAATGATAACAATGCCAGCCTTCTTTTGTTTCTTTATCAGCATAACAGTATTTTTCATCAGCATTATTTTTCGTGGAACACTCAATTATTTTGTTGATTCGATTTAATTCAACTTTGCTTCCACAAGTGCTGTTTATCAACATTGCCGTGCCTTTCCAAGTACTAACAACATTGTAAAGCTGTTCAAATATATTCTGTTTCGTTGTATATTCGTCTATTGTTAAATTTATTAAGTGTGATTCATCTTTTTCGTTGTATAAGTAATCAGAAAATTTATTGGCTATACCTATGGCTTTGTGGTAATTTTTTGAAGAAGATTTCTTAAAATAAAGACTTAAAGAGAACTCATATTTCATAAAACATCTCCTGTTTACACTTATACATCCACTCAATAATGAGTATTCCCCGCGATCCTATTTCCTTGGCGCTCCGGTCTTTTTCCGCACCGGCAATATTGCGCACAACGTGTTGGCGCATAGCCGCAGTGCTGGCTGTAATGCGCTGTACCCGGTGCTTTATAGCCGGCATTGTGGCTTGCGCCCGTTGTGCGTTGTTACCAGTTTAACTACCTTAGTGTTCTTTTAAGATTTTGCCTCCGAAAGTCTTTTTCCGCGTGGGCTCCTATTCCTACTCAGCGCGATCCAATTCACTATCTTTTTTTGTAAAAATATCATATTGCATCAAATTTTTGCTAATAGAAATATTTTGAATTCGCTTATCTCCAATCAAATAAAATTCTGATTTTTCACCTATTCTGTATTTGATGTTACCATTCTGTTCTGGTCTTGCAAAATACATTGTAAATAAGAATTTTTCTACATGGTTACATTTATTATCATATAGACAAGAATAAACATTCTCCAGAGTCGGCTTTGCTCTGAATAAATTCAGAAAAGACAATTCGAAAACATTTAGTAAACCCGAAATCGAGTCGCTATAATCAGTATGTTCTGAATATGTATTTTCAAAAGTCTTAATCTCCGTTTTTAACATTAAAAACTGTTCTTCAGTCATCTCATAAATTTTACTGCTCTCATAAATACTGTTGAGCATTGGGTTAAATAATATCGAATCAATTTCGGTTCTAATTTGGGCTAAGTATAAATGTATAGATATGAGTATTAGCAACACGAAACCAATTGTTATCTTCACCTTTTTCATTTGCCTTTTTGTCCAATATCTTGCATTTTTCCTCGCGCTCTTACTCTGCCCACGCTCCGGCAAAATCTGCTATAAGTCACATTGTAAACTGGTAATTGCGCACAACGTTCCCAGGCATGCAGAAGTTGCCGTCTTCGGCAATTTGGGGCGTCTTCGCCCT
>JARUKZ010000058.1 GCA_029688955.1 Chitinispirillales bacterium ANBcel5
GGGATCGCCTCCGTAGCATAATTTTCAGGGACCACATTGGTTGATTTTAAGTGCAGAAAATACTGGTATAACTTTTGTGCCATTTAAGATAACATCTTAAGCTGAGGGTTACATTTATTTATTTTAATTGGCCCGTTGGGTCAGGTTGTGATTTCTTGGTTAAAGGAGAGGCAAAGAGTGCTTAAGAACAAAAGGTGGGTTTTATCTGTTTGCTCATTTATACTGCTGTTTGGTCTTAATGCCCGGGCAGCCGAAGCCACACAAGCCGATTCGATCATCCATCTCATGGCTGATCTTATGTTCCAGCTTGGGGTAATAATAATCATAGCACGAAGTGCCCACGTTCTCTTTGAGAAGCTGCATATTTCTTCGGTGCTGGGTGAATTGGTTATCGGGATGATTATTGGTCCCTACCTTTTGGGCTCAATTGGGCTACCGGGGTTTCCCGATGGGATATTCCCCGTAGTTGAGCAGAATGCCGTTTCGGTATCTCCCCAGCTATACGGGGTTGCAACGATTGCTTCTGTATTGCTTCTGTTTACGACCGGCCTGGAAGTTGATCTGGCCTTATTGTTTAAATACTCTGTTACTGGAATTGTCGTTGGGGTTGGGGGGGTTCTGTTTTCCTTCTTTGGCGGCGCTGCACTGGGTGCGGTATTCCTGCAGACCTCTCTGTTTGATCCCAGAGTCATGTTTCTGGGGGTTATTGCCTGTGCGACATCGATGGGCATAACGGCGCGGGTATTGTCGGAAAAACGCAAGATGGATTCTCCTGAAGGTGTTACAATTCTTGCAGGAGCAGTTATTGGGGATGTGCTGGGAATAATTCTCCTTGCCGTTGTCTCCAGTCTGTTTGTGGCACTCAGGGGTGGGATGCAGGAAGAGAACGATATATCTGTTGGGCTCATAGCAATAAGGGCGATAACGGTATGGGTGGGGTTTACCGCTGGGGGTATTTTGTTTGCCAGGCATTTGAGCCGGCTAATGAAAAAGCTCAAATCCGTAGTGTACATATCGGTGGCTGCCTTTGGGGGGGCTCTTATTCTGGCCGGAATTTTTGAGAAAGCCGGTCTGGCGATGATTATTGGGGGCTACGTGATGGGTCTCAGTCTCTCAAAAACCGACCTTAACGACACTATACGGGCAACACTGGAAACCCTCAATGCCTTCTTTGTCCCCGTTTTCTTTGTGGTTATGGGGATGATGGTGAATCTTTTTGACCTCCTGACTTTAGACACGCTCATTCTTGGTGCCGTATTTACTGTGGTTGCCATTATAGCCAAGATAGTTGGTTGTGGTTTCCCTGCACTTTTTTTTAATTTCAACCGTTTTGGAGCAACAAGGGTTGGGGTGGGAATGGTTCCCCGGGGGGAAGTGGCGCTGATCATTGCAGGGATCGGTTTGTCTATGCGGATAATTGACCAGAGCCTTTTTGATGCAAGCATCATCATGACCCTGGTTACCACCGTTTTGGCGCCTCCGGTTCTCTCAAAACTTATGGATTCTGAGAAAAGGGGAACGAGGAAAGTTGTAAAGGTACGGGAAACGGAAACCACTTCCTTTGATTTCTCAACATTCGAGCTCAATGAGTTACTTACATCAAAGGTCCTGCAGGCATTCAGGGGTGAGGGCTTCTTTATCCACACCATGTCTATTTTCGGTCACACTGTTTACCACCTCAGACGCGATGAGATCAGCATCACTATGAAGACAAAAGAAGAGGTTCTTGAGTTTGAAACGGACGCTCAGGATGTGATATTTGTAAAAACCATAGTGTACGAAACGCTTCTGCAGCTCAACAGCACCATTACAAGGGTAAAAGATCTCATTCGTCCGGAAGTTTTTCTCAGAGGGCTCACTGAAGAGACTGCAAGGGGCGAGCCCGATATAAGCCGAATACTTGATGCAAGGTGCATAATTCCTGATCTCAAGTCTCAGAGCAAAACTGGGATCATCGAAGAATTACTGGATGTCATAGATAAAAATGGTTTGGTGAGTGACAGAGAGTCTGCGCTTAATGCAGTTATGGAGCGGGAAAATTCAATGAGTACCGGGATGCAGTATGGAATAGCTCTTCCTCATGGTAAAACCGATACCGTTTCAAAGGTTACCGTTTCGGTAGGTATTTCCAGAAAAGGAGTAGACTTTCAGTCGCTGGATGGTCAGCCGTCCACCATCTTTGTGATGGTCCTTTCTCCTCTTACTGTCACAGGACCCCACATTCAGTTTCTGGCCTCACTCTCCGCGCTGCTTAACAGTTCTCAGGCCAGAGAAGAGCTGCTTAACTGTAAAACGGCAGAGGAGATCTTCTGGTTTTTCAGGAAAAGACTGGGGAAGTAAAGGGCGTTCTCCGCAAAGGAGAACGCCTCTGTTAAAGCAGTTTTCTAAAGATGTTTAGTTGATAACAACTTCATACACCAGAGTTCTGCCTCTGTTAAGCCTTAGAACTCCAGCAGTACCTCTTGATCTTCTAAGTCTCATACGTCTGCCCCGTGATCCATCAAGAGCGAGCGGGTAAACAGTAACTCTTCCATCTGCAACTTCATTGAAAGTAACATTTCCCTCAATTACCTGAACCAACACTTCACCCTCTCCCGGGTCTTTAAGCAGGTTGCGTGTAGGATCGTAAACCTGACCACTCATCTTTGCCGGTCCGGTTACCACCAGATAAAAGTGTTTGGATTCGGTCAGGTCTTCACCATCCGCGGATACGGCGAAAATTGACGCATGCTTGTTCTCTATTTCGCTTGAAAAGAGTGGGAAATCGAAATTTATATCACTTATAAACCCAGATACTCCCTGTACTCTTGGCGCATCAATTTTAAGATAACCAGTTTGGCTGTTTAAAAGAAGCTCACCGGTTTCACTTCGAATGATACCGCTGTCCCGTGAAAAGAACTGAGCGTAATCATCGATATCACCCTCTGACTGACCATCAAAACTCTTTGCCACTCTTGTTATAAACGGCAGGTGATAATTGAATTCAAGCATATTTGAGTAGTTGGGGATATCATCCAACTGCTCCTGGGTGATTCCTTCCACTATCATTCCGGGTGCGGTCTGAACATCTCCGCGCAAAAAGAGCGGTGCGGCCATCACCCACTGAGCGACATCCTCGGGCTGTACAGAGAGTGTATAGTTTCTGATACGGTCCCGCCCAAGGGTATGAAGGTTAAAATCAAACTGCAGCACAGCGTCCCACCCCTGAAGAGCCGAATAAGCGGCCATAAGTGGTACTCCCTCAAGCACATACTCGTTTGGATAGCAGTGATTCCACTCTGTTATTACAAACGGTAAGTCCTTTACCCTGTAATAGGATTTGTTCTGTATGGCACTGGCGTTTGGATTTCTGAACTGAGAGCGGTTGTGAAATGGTGCGAAGAGAATATTATCCCAATCATCATTGATTTTCCACACTTCAGGATGGTCCCAGTAATCATTTGAAGCCATAAAATCCAGCACAGCATTGTTTCTAAGCATTGCCAAAAGAGGCAAAGGCATGTTGCTGCCTGCAAGCGGATACTTTACACCAAGATCACGAAGGTGATCACTTAAAGTTCTAAAATATCCTTTTTCCACAGAAGAGAGAAACTGTATACTCTCTTCGATATCGGCGTCTGCGAATTCGAGCCTGAGTCTTGGACGATCATTTTGCCAGTCAAGATCAAATGTAGCAAGGGTTTTATCACCAAACTCCGATTCTGCCCAGAGGTCCTGGAGTTCCTGACGATACGGTGGTGTAAGAATATCACCCGAGAAGGCACCAAAGATAGTGGACTCATTTATAAGTGCTGAGGCAACTATAGCTGGTTCATCTTTATAGGCTACTTCGGTAAACTCATTGACATGGTTTAGCAGCTGTTCATTAAACTCCTTTTGCAGTTCAATGATTTTTTCTGAAAAGAACCCAATCTGTTTTCCACCAAGATCAGGTGGCGTATGCTCAACCCCATCAGCTTCAGTGAATTCCCTGTGCACCAGCAGATCCAGGAAGATATAGATCCCCTCCTCTTTGCAGCGATGGATCAGATAGTCGAGCTGACGCATCGATCCGGGGCAGAGTTCACGTGTCCCCTCGACATTACCAAAGATATTGGGAACAGACCAAGGTGCATCCATATGATGAAGCCTGAGCAGGTTAGCACCCATCTTAGAAAGCCGTGATACCAACGAATCGATCTCTTCATCACTGGCAAATACATCTGCAGCTACAAGGTTAGTACCCCAGAAGCGCGCTGGTGTACCGTCTTCAAAGTAGAATTTTCCATCCTTAACCGTTAAAAAACCATGCTTTCCTGCCGGGGTATGAAGCAAACCGGACCAATCAACAAAGTGGCTTCCCGAAGCAGTATTGTTAATATCAAGTGCATACCAGTCCCCCTTATCCATAACACCGGTTAATGCTCCCTGTTCAAGCAGATTCCCTTCACTGTCACGGATTGTTACAGTAATGTCATCAAAATAGGCAGCACCGGTGGCATTTCCCAAAGCACACTGAACCTGCAGTACACGTGCAGCAGGCATCACCCGGTATGAGCGTGTGTAGTGGGTCCAGTCGGTTGTGCCGGTAACCTGGGCAACTGCAGCCGGGTACCCTCCAACAAGATTACCCTCAGCATCCCTGTATTCTATAGAGATGCGTGCATTTTCCCAATTCTCACGCCCCTGAACCACATCCTCGGTTTTTATCCAACCTGATACCGTTATGTTGGCGGCTCCTTCAGGCAGAGCAATTAGCTGATCAGCGCCACTCCAGTTACGAACTTCATTTATAACGGTAAGCCCTGCGTTTCCACTACGGGCAACATCACCTATTTCACTTCCAAAGAAGTTCCAGTTAGTCCCCCCCTCTTCGAAACTGAAATCACTTAATACGTTTCCGACACTGTCGACCACCTGCTCCTCACTGAATACAGAAGAGACAAAGGCGGCGCAAATGATAAGTATCACAGGCAACCTGTGCATAAAACCTCCCTTTAAGTGTTGTTTATTATGGAAATGTAGTGATATCTAAAATTCATGGTATAAAGTGTTTGTACCCATACAGTTTAATTAGGTTTATAGAACTTTTATACCTGTTTAATATACAATGAAGTTTTCTTTTCTAAGTTCATTTCTTAAAACCACGACTTAAGTCACTGCTTTAAACTAATAATTGTTTTATCAGTATCCTCCGATCGGCCCTTTAAGCGATACAAATACAAATGATCTTCTAAGGTCCGACTTTTGCATTTTCTTTTACAATAAGAACTATTAGAGCACTCACGGATGGGAATTTCACCATACAATTTAGTTGTTTCATAAACAAGGCAGTAAACCTTATCGTTTGAGGGTAGTACCATGAAAAAGATCATTGCAGCAGGATTTGTCAGTGTTTTTGTGCTTCTGTTTAGCTGTGGGATCACCAACAACAAAGATACCGGCGAAACCACACTTACCGTTGATTTTGGTCACGACCGGACTGAAATTGGATTAATTATGCCGGATGATATTGGTGAAGATCTTGATTTTTCTGAAGTTGAAGTAGAGGTTAATTTTGCAGCTTCGCTTAGTAACAAATTTGATGCTAAAGCCTTTTTTGACTCTGCCACCTTTTATTTAAGGCTGGAAGATATAGAAGAATCTGCACCAGCCATTACTGCTCAAATCAGCAATTTCACTCTACCGGAACTGACAGACACCACCATTACTATCCCGTTTAGAATATCCATTGATGATCCGACATTCCCCAAAGCGGCAATAAGCAAAATCTTAAAAGGAGAACCGGTTGCATACAGAGTTACAGCTGATCTCCTGTTTGATCTCATTGAAGGGGTAGAGGGAGATTTTGAAGTTATTGAATCTAAAGTTTCACAATTTGACCTGCAAACAGAGCGAATAACCACCGCGCCAAATCTTGCAGCCTTAGGAATTGTCGGTGAACTATTGCTTCGTCATCTTGATCGGTTTTAATGGTTGTTTTTGATTGTGTATTAATTTATTTTGAAATTCTTAAAAAACGAATAATGCACCATTAGCTCAGTTGGAAGAGCAACTGACTCTTAATCAGTGGGTCCCAGGTTCGAGCCCTGGATGGTGTACCAAATAAAGAGCCTCCATTACCTTGAGTTTGGAGGCTTTTTTTATGCCCTGCTCCTTTTTTTCCCTATTTTTAAAAATTTATTTCACGCTTATGCTCTCCAAAATATTAAAAAAATGTGGAAAGAGTAGTACGGAAAGTGGGCGATCCGCTAAGACGCGGCGGCCCTACCCGGTCGGGTACAATGTCCTTGGGACTCACATACGCTGGGCTAAAAATGCTGGCAGCGGAAGACCGCTTCTGCTCATTTTTTATCATATAAGCTAACTACAGTTACGCTTTTTTCTTTCAGTCCTGCCTATCGCTTGAGCGAGTGTACGGTTAATTCATAGTTATGACTGTAAAACTTGTACACACTATCCCCATAGCTTGCGTTTTTATAAACCTATCCTGCCGGACCAGCCATACTCGCGACATTAACTATGAAACTCATCCCCACAAAAAGATGACCAAAACAGGATTTTTAAGTTGGTTTTAGGTAAACACCAATATATTTTAAGTGGCCATATTTTTACATGTCAAATTTATTTCACAGGAGTTATCATGAGTCACACAATACGTTTTGCGGTAATGAGCATAGCAGCATCAATGATTTTTCTTGGTTGTGCATCTAACACATCGTTTCGAACAGCTCAACCATTGGGTAGAGGTAACAGTGATGCGTTTGTAAGTGTATCCAATGCTGGTGATGATTTCAGCGCTTTAGTCGAAGCCGGTGCCACTGTTGGTATTACAGATCAGTTTGATGTCAGTCTTAAATACACCCTTCCGGCAAGTGGTGGATTACACGCCAAATACACTCTGATTGGAGCAGATCGCCCTACTGGATTTTACTTTGCTCCGGGGCTGGGTGTTGTATACTCTGAGTTTGAGATCACAAGTGGTGATGACACATACAAGTATTCGAGAGTAGATTTCTCTGTTCCACTTTATTTAACCTACGCCCCGACAAATTGGTTCGCATTATCGGCGATCCCAATGTTTACCGGCAGAACTATGATTGAAGGGGGAGATGGATTTGCAAACGTAGTAGGTGCAAATGCCAACATGAGATTAGGAAACCGCTTAGGTGTAATTTTTGAAGGCGGTTTTCATAAAAACCTCACTGACGAAACAGATGAACAGCACTTTGGAGCAGGCCTGTTTTTTGAAATCGAAAACCTGTTACCCTTTAATTAAACTTTTTGCAGTAACAAAACAAAATAGCGATGTTTGTTAAGAGGAGCCCGGTACTAACCGGGCTTCTCTTTTTTTTGTGTACCCTTCCCACCTTCCCCTTAGCTGAGGTAAGAACGCAAAGCAAAGCATTCTCCGGAAGAGTGGTCCTGAGATAGTTCTGATTTGTTATCGGCATAAGATTCACTAAAGGCTTTCTAAGCAGATCGGTGTTAGAAAGCTTTTTTTTATCAAGCTTATTCCCTTCCTCCCCGCACACCGGCACAGTAAAGTAAAAAGTTTCTCCTTCACCTACAGTGCTCTCTACCCGGATTGTCCCGCCATGAGCACTAATAATCTCTTTTGCGATAGAAACCCCCAGACCACTTCCTTTGCTTTTGACGAACCTGTACACCTTGCAACGCACACCTTACTTCGTCAGGTTGAACTATCGTCTTCACAAACTATTAGCCATGTTGTTTACGATTCCTGACCAGTTAGCTACCCTGATTTTTAATCCTGAAAAGCATAAGATTTATATGTATATTTAGTGTAATATCGGTCTTTTTTCGACTTAGATTCAGAGAGGTCTTCATGACAAAGTTCATCATTTTTTGTGGTAGCTACCATCACCCTTTTTAGCTGTGGAATAACAGACTCAGACTCTCCTCCTTCTGATTTTCCACCTGGTAGCGTCAAAGCAGAACAGGTGCCCGGCACACACCACTTCAGGATTACATGGAACAGGGTCAAAAATGCCCAGCGATACCTGCTCGAGCGTGATTTTAATAGGGTCTATTATGGTGAAGACACCACTTTCATTGACAAAGATTTTTTCCCCAGAAACTTATACCCCGATGATACTGAACGTGTTGCGGAATACCGAGTCATAGCAATAGGTAAAAATGAACAGCAGAATCTTGCGCAATACGCCGATGCAATGTATGAAAAGCCCAAACCACCCGAAGAGGTTGAAGTTGATACTATTTCAGAGGATCTACGTATAAGCTGGAAAGGCACAGTAGATCTCAATGCTCCATACAATTATTATATTGTTTCGGTTAGAGAACACTATGAGGAGGGCGGCGCTTCCCCCTGGCAAACCATTGACGAAGTATCTGACAGTAGCAACTATGAATATCGAACCTCACGGTTTTTTTATGATTATAGCAGCGTCGAATATGGTACAGATTATGGATTTAAAGTAAACGCTGTTCGCTATGGAGTTCAGGGTAACTCAGAATATAGCACTGGATCATTAGGTAACTTACCACCTATCCGCGATTTTTCATTCGCAGAGACACGCCCTTATGAAGCCACAATTTCCTGGGAATGTGAAGTACAAAGAGCCAGCCCATCTTATAGGGTTTATGCTACCCAATCCAAACCTACCAATCCATTTGAAGCAATCAGTGATGATCTCATGCACAACAGGGAGTGGAAAATTGAATATATGCTTCCCGGAGTGCCCTATTATATCACCATAGAAACAGCTCTTTGGAATGTGGCACCCACTTTCAGTGATACTTTTATGGTACACTGGGGCGATCTTATTGAAACACCCCCCAAAACACCAGACACGGTTAATGCACGAGCCCTTGGTATGGGTGATGTGATGCAGGTATTTTGGAACCTTGTTCCGGGAGCAACAGAGTACATGGTATACAGGGCTGATCGTCTTACCGACACCTATGAACCTGTCTCTGGCTGGATAAAACCCTCATATCCATTAACACGCGGTGGGTTTAGGTTCAGTGATGGAACAGAATTTGGTTTTTTTGATGATGGTGTTACTTACCGGGACATCTACTTTTACAGGGTTAAAGCGAGAAACCAGTATGGGGAAAGTGAGCTGGGAAATTACGGCTATGGCGCCATATGGAACAATTCCTGGAGTGTGCCAGAACCTGTTACCCCTGTTGCTGCTGTTGATTCCATTTCCGGGGGGATTAGACTCTCCTGGAATGATCCGGGTAATGTTGTTGCCTTCAACGTACTAAGAGGTGAAACAAACAACATTCATCATGCGAATACAATTGCAGACTCCATTACCACAATCAGTTTTGAAGACAGGCCAGCTACCGATTCCGATACGTTATATTACTGGATTGAATGTATCGGCTACTATGAAAACACCACATCCAAAGAACCTGTAGAATTTGTGTTTCATGACAGCGAATTACCCACTGCCTCTATTTATATAACTGTAGCAGATAGCTGTGCAAACAAAGAATTAGAAAACGCTGAGGTGATCTTTGAGTGCCTGAATAAAACCACATTCACTGACTCTACAGGCTTTACTATGATTGAAGACATTCCGGTCAACTCACCCGATTCTCAGCTTTCGTGTAATATTACTGTAAAGAAGAATGGGTACCGCGAACATTCTTCATCGGTAACATTGAAAGGTGGTTTTGCCACAGGTCAGACGATACGCCTTCTTCCAAATGATGGCTGCATAGCAGACACTCTTATGACACTGGAGCTGGTAAATCCTTCTGCATCGGAAGGATTAAATATTAATCTTTACTTATTGGTTCCATCCGAAAACGATGAATATGAACCGATGAAAGTCGGTTTTATGATTGGTGACCTTTTCACTTATCCCTTTGCTGAACTTGAATGGATGCAGGAAATAATCCACATCAGCCGTTTTGTTGAAGGAACATACAAGATATTTGCAGAGATCGGATATGATCCGGGACAAGTGTTCGAAAGGACTAATGCTCAAGTGATCATCACCGATTTAGTTAATGAAGAGGAGCTAAACATTTACTCCGAGAATGCAGACGGTGACGGATCTTACTGGTACCTGGGTACCATAACAGACGGGACCATTGATTTAATTAATGAACTCAGAGAAACAGAACCTTGAGCAAACTTAATTAGGTGGGATTCAGATTAGAGGGAAGGACTCTCTTCCCTCTTTTCTACTTCCTCCCCGCACACCGGCACAGTAAAATTAAAAGTAGCTCCTTCACCTACAGAACTCTCTACCCGGATTGTGCCTCCATGAGCACTAACGATCTCTTTTGCGATGGAAAGCCCCAGACCACTTCCTTTGCTCTTTGCCGATGATGAACCCTTTATCTGAAAAAACTTGTTGAACACTCTCGATAAATTCTCACCAGAGATACCCGGTCCCTGATCTTTAATCCCTACCTTTAAGTAGCCATCATCTTCTTCCACCGAAACAGTAATCTCTTTACCATCACCACCATGCTTTGCGGCGTTGACCAGGAGGTTTAGGAGCACCTGTTTTATTCTGTTTTTATCACCATGAACAAAACTCTCCCCTGCCCTGTTTACAATACTGATTACGCTATTGTTACCAACCCTCACTGTTTCCGCGGCTTCATCTACAATAGCTTTAAGGTTAAAGCAGGCATGCTCCATCTTTATGATTCCATTTTCAATCTTCGTCACATCAAGCAACTCTTCGATCAGCGATGTCATCCGGCGCCCCTCGCTCTCTATCACTGCCAAAAACTTTTCCCTCTCTGAATCACTGATATTCTCCCCCGAAGAGCGCAGCGTTTGTGCAAAACCAATTATTCCCGCCAATGGATTGCGCACTTCATGTGCAACCATCGATAAAAATTCTGTCTTCTGTTCATTTGCGGCATGAAGCTTTTCTATAAGGGTATCGAGTTGACGATTTTTGTCACTCAACATGCGGTTACTCTCCGCAAGCTGCGCCCTGTTTCTGATACGTGACAAGGCAATGCCAATACTGGAAACCATACCTTCCAGAAACGATATGGCTTCCGCGTTAAATTTTCCCTGCCTGGTATCGGCAATCTGTAAAAACCCAAAGGGCTCTCCTGCTACCCACAGAGGAATGAGAGCAATGGAATTAAACCCCTGATTCTGACAACAGAAAATCATAGAGTAAACTGAGTAGTCACTGTTTACAGCATCTTCCTTACTGTTAACCCAAACCGTTCTGGGATATTCAAAAAGCTCTTTAGCCGCGGTTAGTTTGCCGCATGATGAGTTACACGCGGAGCTTCCTGAAAGGCATCTTGAAGAGATCCTTGCGTCTTTTGAGATGGTGGTAAAAAGCTCCCCATCATCTGAATTGTTGCGCAAGCGTATGGACGCGGTTTCATATTCACCCACAGATTGAATCTGATCCAAAATCTTCAGTATCAGATCACTTTCATCACAGTTAAACCCGTTCAATTCTTCAAGAATACTGATTGCAAGCTGCTGCCGTCTTTTCTTAACCTTAAGGGCACTACTAAGTTGACGGGCACTTTCCTCTTTTTCGGAAAGCTCTCTTTCGTATTGTTTACGGGAACTTATATCCACAACTATTCCCTGGGTGTTTAGTAACGTTCCATCAGTATCAAAGTTAGCTGTGGCATTAAGCATTACATCAACAAAGGAACCATCTTTTCGAACCAGAGTGTATTCAAAATTGTGAATATCCTCTCCATTACTAATACCTGCCCAGTGCTTCTCGAAGCGCTCACGGTGCTGAGGAATAATAAGATCAGCCCAGCTTTTCTTGCCCACCACTTCCTCTCTGCTGTAACCGGTTAGTGTAAGCTCATAATCGTTTATAGAGAGGATTTTTCGGTCCGGACCAAACTGATGAAAACCAATAAGAGCGTCTCCGTAAAAATCTTTGTTGTAACTGTCTGAGTAACGCATAGTTGTAACCCCCATTATAATAGTCACTATATTCGGGTTATGCTGTCTTATATTTTGGGTTTTTGTAACGATTTAAAGGGGTAAAAAGGGTCGCGAAACCAGACATTCTTTTTCTCTTCTTCATCTGAATTATTTTAATTCCATTACGTATTAATTAGTTTTACCTTCAGTGCTGCCCTTCTTACGTCGGGTTTTGTTTCTTAAGTGTGCTCTTTTTAAGGGCAGTGCGCAGTACCAAAGGAGTATTGGTTGGCAATGACTCTTGATATAAAAACAGTACCTGCACTTGCAAGACAGGCACTGCTGATTACCTATGATTCGGGTTTCACTGTAATTCAGAGAATAACGCTTTTGAATAAAATAAACGGAAAACGATATATTGTTGGAGCAGTCGCATTATTAATTGTTCTGTTTTCAGTGGTTATAATGCTGGATGCAGCCTACAGCACCCCTTCATCGGGTGAAGGGCTGAGGCTTTTAAGTCCCTACACCTGGATTGTTATTGCCATTAGCCTGGGAGTTTTTTGTTTGAAGGGCGCCACGATGGTGATCCCAATTTGGTTTATCTATGTGGGATTGGGGGCGACGTTTCAGCCAATTACTGCTGTATCGGTTGGTTTTGTGGGGCTTGTTCTGGAGTTGGCGGTCGGGTACTATGTAGGCAAACGATTGGGCCAGAAACGGGTGATGCCTATTATTCAAAAAAGCCGCCATGGGATGAGGATACATGGGTATGCGCTAAAAAACGGGTTTTTCAGCAGTTTTCTTGCCCGTTTCGTTCCGGGGCCACCAATCGATTCCATAAGTATGTTGTTTGGTGCCGTAGGCGCCTCGTTTACGCCTTATCTTCTGGGTTCACTGCTGGTGCTGGTTCCCAGGATGATGCTTATTGTGTTGCTGGGAAATGTGGCGCTAAGACCCCTTCAAACTCCCTACCTTGTGCCTGCGCTTATTGTCATCGCGGTGATAGTAGTTATTTATACTATAATAAGATTTCAGAAATCTGCTAAGAAAAATATTTTACCCTATGAAAAAGAATGACAAAAACCACAGTGGATTGTTGAGGATCGCATTGGTAGTAGTGGCGGTTCTGCTGCAGCTTTTTATGGTGGGCATGCTTTCCCTGTATCTTAGACAAAACTACCTCCTTATCTTTTTAGTGTTTGAATTGCTGGCAATAACCGAAGTAATTTACATACTAAGTAGAAATCATTACTCCGCGTTTTCAACCTCCTGGATAGTGATATTCCTTGTTTCTCCGGTTTTTGGGTATATACTCTATCTTCTCTGGGGTAATACCCGCATTAAGTTTAAAAAGGCAAAAATGGTACGCGCTATAGTAATGGAACAGCTTAAGATGTTTCATCACGATGAAGACGCGAGGGTTTCTCTGTTTTTTAAATTCCCTCAGCGCCGCCGCATGGTGAGATTTCTCGAGTATGAGGGATTTCCGCTGTATAATAACACCAAAAGCGAATACTACAGCACCGGAGAAGAGCTCTTTGATGCCATGCTTGAGGATCTCAAAAAAGCTCAGAAATTTATATTTATGTCCTACTTCATTATTAGCCAGGGAGAGCTTTGGCAATCGATTCTTGATATCCTAAAACAAAAGGCCGCAAGTGGTGTGGTTGTACGCGTAATGTTTGATGATCTTGGCAGTATTTTGACTGTATCAAAGGATTTTATTAAAGAGCTTAACAGTTATGGTATAGATGC
The DNA here is from genome assembly GCA_029688955.1 of Chitinispirillales bacterium ANBcel5. NCBI lineage: Bacteria > Pseudomonadati > Fibrobacterota > Chitinispirillia > Chitinispirillales > Chitinispirillaceae > Cellulosispirillum > Cellulosispirillum alkaliphilum. The sequence continues at coordinate 13,613 of JARUKZ010000058.1, forward strand.
CGTCGCGTTCAATCCGGTTCACAAATACCTCTCCATTCTCTATCTTAACTACAGAAACCACCAGAAAATAACTGTTATTGATGGTTCAGTCGCTTACACCGGTGGAGTAAACCTGGCAGATGAATATGCTAATATTACTGAAAAACTGGGTTACTGGAAAGACAATGGTATCAGACTTGAAGGCGACGCGGTGTATAGCATGACAATTATCTTTTTGCAGATGTGGAAAGCGCAAACAGGCCAAAAAGAGGAGTACCTTAAATACAAATCTGATAGTATTGTAAAGGGAGATGGGTTTTATCAGCCATTTAGTGACGGACCGGTTAATGATCCTCATAACCCGGCTAAAGACATGTATCACCAGATCATAGCTGCTGCTAAGGATTATGTCTACATAATGACTCCCTACCTTGTAATAGATGATTCTTTGTTAACCCAGCTGTGCGCAGCGTCTCACAGTGGGGTGGATGTAAGAATCATTACACCGAAACGGTGGGATAAATGGTATGTACATGTTGTCACCAGGTCTAATTACAGTAAATTGATGGATGCAGGGGTTTCTATTTACGAGTACACGCCAGGTTTCATCCATGCTAAAACCATTCTCTGCGACGATGACATCGCCATTGTCGGAACTATAAATATGGATTACAGAAGTTTTTATCTACACTTTGAAAACGGTGTATGGTTGTGCGGGGTACCAGCACTCAGGGATATTAAAAAGGATATCATGCATACTGTTGCATGTAGTGAAAAAATTACTGCCCGGCAGTGGAAACAACGTAGCCTGAAAGAGAAGGCGGTACAGGTACCATTGAGATTACTGGGACCTTTGCTTTAGGAACCATTTCAATTGGTGGGGGTTCAGAACTCAGCCCCCCTTGTTCCGTTCACTTTACCTCTACCCTGCGTTGTACATGACCAGTTTGCTGTTTAATATAGAAACCATTTGGTCGTTTCTCCGCAGCTACACTACCCCTAAGATCAACACTCATTTGGGTATGGTGACCGACATTTAACCCAGATCCCGCTGGGCGAATCGGCTGATTTCTCTTTACCGAAACATTTTCCTGTTCAAACACCACCTCTTTTTCGTGCAGTTTAGCTATAAACAGTCTTCTGTCTGGGCTCTGTGATGTCATAACAAATTTTCTTTACCCGAAACTATCTCATAAATTATACTACTCTGTACAACAACACCGTAACCAAACCATAACCCTATCGCACAGAGGCACCAAATGAACCGTTTTTCATTTAATTGTATATTTTTGATCTTTGTTGCAATCCTGTTCTCATCGACTCATGCAGTTATTTTGTCCGATTTTGAAGATGGTACCACAACCAACAATTTCAAAGGTGAATGGACTGCTTATGCAGACAGAGAAGACGGCGGCAACTCTGAGATTATAAACGGAACACTTAGAGAAGAGGAAGCTAACACCTGGATTATAGACCCCACCCTGGGTGAAGGGAACCCAACCGGAACACCTCTTTATGGAATGAAGATGCAATACTCTTTTGGCACAATGCTTCCGGGCAGAGGCACCAGTAGCTGGGGGGCTACCGTTGGAATTGCGACGAGTTTGTCTGATGCAAAAAATGGAGCCCGCGATCTGACAGGTGCAACACAGATTACTTTCTGGGCGAAGGCATCATCCAGATTGAATGTTCGGGTTCAAGTTCCCACTTCCGGGGTGAACGATTATGGGTATCACAGAAGGATTGTCACCATAGACACGGTTTGGGAACAGCATTCAGTTAACATCTCCCAATTAGTACAACCAACCTGGGCCAGACGGGTCTCATTCAATTTGGAAAGAGCTCTTCGCTTACAGTGGGAAATCAGCGCTGACGACTTAAATCCCAGTGAGGCTACATTCTGGTTAGATGATATAGAAATAGTTGGTTTTGATGCAAATGCTCCTGAAACGGAACTACTTGGGTCAACGATCACCGAGCGCAAACCAATATTTAACTGGAGTCATGTCACAGGAGCCCAAACCTACACAATTCAGATAGCAACCAGCAACACCTTTTCAGCCGCGTCCATAATACATCAGGATACATTATTCACCAACAGCTTCACTCCAGACTCTGACCTTCCGATCACTACCATTTTTTGGAGAGTAAAAGCCGACAACAGCCCGTGGTCAATAATGGAACAGGTTGCGGTTCTGGATGTCAGTATACCGGTATTGATTCCACAGCAAAGTCCCACATTCGACCGCAGACCTGTTTTTAGCTGGCACAGACCGCCGGTGGAGGATCCCTCTTTTACTATAGAAATTTCACAAAACTCCTCCTTTTCCCCTGTCCAAATCAGGAGCACTCGTTCCGATACATTTTATACACCCCAGGCTGATCTGCCAATTGGAGTGTTTCATTGGAGGGTAAATACGGATGGTGGTACCTGGTCAGAAGTAAACTCTTTTCTTGTAGAGGATGACAGAATTCCGCTTCTTATTCCCTACGAAAGCCCTACCTTTAACAGAAGTCCCGTTTTAACCTGGTATAAACCGTCAAGAGCAATTTCAAACTATACAATTGAACTATCTCAAAGCAGGTCTTTTTCAGATGATCCAATTGTGGAATCGGTAAGCGACACGTTTTATTTAAGTTCGAATCTGCCTGTGGGAAAGATTTTCTGGAGAGTCAGTGCTGATGATTCAGAATTTTCGGATATAGACAGTTTTGAAGTCAAGGATGCAAGAGTACCGATTCTTCTTGCTCACGAACCCAGACTCTGTAATAACAAAACCCCCACCTTTCACTGGCACCCGGTTGAGGGGGCAAGCAGCTATGTTATTCAGGTCGGAAGCAGTAACACCGGAAGCCTGGCTACCCCACATGTATCTGCACAGATTGCAGATACATTTTTTACAGTCGATGTTCCTCTGACTCCGGGATTAATCATGTGGAGAGTTCGCTCAGATCTCGTGGACACCTTTTCCCTTGTTGATACTTACACTCTCCAGGCAGATTCGATCCCCTATATTATACGTTTCGATGGGGAGATAATTAATGACACCAGGCCGGTTTTAAAGTGGCACCCTGTACCCGAAGAAACGATATATCACGTGGTACTCTCTCAACAATCAGGCATTATAGATCCACTCAGATATCCGGTTTCAGACACAACATTCACACCGCTTCACGATCTTGATTACGGAACCTGGTACTGGACTGTAAGCACAGATAAAAACCGGGGTCTTTGGTCCCTCCCTGTTGATAGTTTTGTTGTAGAACCCCCTGTCGCAATTAACAAAGAGATGAAAAAATCACCAGAAATGATTTCGGTTTCAGCAAGAAAGAACAATTTCTCCCTTCTCTACAACAGCCCCCTGCAATCGGGCAGGCTTTCAGTTTTTGATATCCGTGGAAGGCTACTACACACACAAACCATTAGCCCGGGAACAAAAGAGGTCTACTGGAATTACAGGGACCGGTCTGGAAGAGCTTTATCAAACGGAGTTTTTATTATAAGGGTTGAAACAGGGGAACTGGTCAATTTATATACAGTTAAGCTGAAAAAATAACCATACGATAAGTACCACTGAGATTACCGGGGCCTTTGCTGTAACAAACACATTGTTTCCATAACCCAAGGCCCCTTATTTCAATTCACTTTACCTCTACCCTGCGTTGTACATGACCAGTTTGCTGTTTGATATAGAAACCACTTGGTCGTTTCTCCGCAGCTACAGTACCCCTGAGATCAACACTCCTTGGGGTATGGTGTCCGGTATTTAAACCAGATCCCGCCGGGCGAATTGGCTGATTTCTCTTTACCGAAACATTTTCCTGTTCGAACACCACCTCTTTTTCGTGCAGTTGTGTTTCAGCACTGCTGATAAAGTAAAAAACAATAGCTTTAGCATCATACTCTTCGCCATCAGGATCGTACTTATAGTATGTTATGGTATAGTCCTCATCACTAAGCCTGTAATTAACAACGACTTTTTCGTTCACAAGGGCTACATCGGTAATTTCTGCTATCCGGTTCCCTTCAAAAGCAACCGCAATCGATGTGTCAAAGTAGGTAGAATCATTATACCACCTCTCAGTCCTTTCTGGAATACCTGGTATTGCTCTTGTATTTGCAAAATTGTTACTCAAGATATAGTCATTCCAGCCTCCAAAACTCCTGAAAACCATCGGGGTTGTTTCCTCCACTTGTTCTATATTGCCCAGTCCGGCATAGAGAGTAAAGTGAAGATTTTCCCCGGGTGAACTACAGAAAAAAACAC
>JARUKZ010000059.1 GCA_029688955.1 Chitinispirillales bacterium ANBcel5
AGCGATTCAGGAGCGTATTAATGAAATTAGAGATGGAGTAAATGAGGGCGATGTATCCCAGGAACACGATGTAACAGAAAGGTAGGCATTATGTTTTTTTAAAAAAGGGAGATCGGACGGGTCTCTCTTTTTTTGAATTACCTTATCGAGGATAATGTTTCTCTATCAAATAAGGAGAAGGTTTATGTTTAAAATATTGAATTTAATTTTGATACTCGTCTTCTTTACGTATGCTTTTGAACCACTATACGATTCAGAGATGGATTATACTATTTATCTTCCGGAAAATTGGGTTCGCACCGTAATAACACCTGAGCTGCATCGGTTTCATGACACTACAGGTACCTATCAATCACAGATAACCATCGAGAAACACTCCTTTAGCAGCGCTGATTATACTGATGCCAAAGAGTGGGTAAATGTAAATTATATTGCGTACGAGTTTTCTGCCATATACTCCTCTAACCCTGTGGGCACCATTCTTTTTGCGGATTCATCATCTGAGTTAAAGCATGGGGAATATGATGCTGCAGAACTGTATGCGCGTTTTTGTTATCTTGATGATCCTCTGGTATGGTGGGATGAGTACATACGATTTGCAGCGGCTGAAGGTGATACTGTAGGATTCGAGATGTATGTAATGGGAGACACTGCTGATATGTTTTCAAATATTGGTTTATATGCAACTATAATAGAAAATACAGATTTGCCTGCAATTAGCCCATCAAACGTTCGTTTTTCTGCACCGGGAAGTTATGGTCGGGAAAAAGTAAATAGGTCTGCTCCAAGTGTGTTTAATCTGCAGGGGAGGCGCATAGGTATATCTAAAAGACAGAGAAATATCCCTGCGGGTATGTATCTTCATAATCGCTCCCGAGCCAAAGGTGAAACAATGCTACATTTAAAGACTAACAATAAAACATTGGAACCGGCGATGCAGGGCAGATAGGTAAATTTAAACCATAAATAAGTATCACTGATACGGGGATGTGTTTGAAAATGCACTCCCTTTTGCTGTTTATGGGATCAAAACGGTTGTAAAAGACGGTAGAAAATATTACTATATCTGATAGGGGGTTAGACAAAAACGCAAATTTGTATAAAGCAGAAAACAGGCTTAATCATGGATGGTAAAATAGAAACTGATAAAAAGAGCTACATATTGCACTCGGCTATGGTGTTATTTTCCCAAAAAGGGTTTGCTGAAGTAACTATGCAGGATATCGCAAACGCCAGTGGCGTATGCAGGGCTACTGTATATAATATCTATTCAAAAAAGGAGCATATCTACGAAGCTTTTATCCTTGAGGGGCTTGAACGATTAAAAGTGAGGCTTGGGCAGGTTTTGGAAAGTGAGTGCAGTGCAGTGAATGCCCTAAAGGCTGCGTTTTCAACAATAATGCACACGTTTATTGAGTCTGTTGATCAATATCCCACTATCAAAAAGGAATATTTCTCTGATTATTATGCAACTATTTACTACAGACGAGTAGTTTTTAGTTATTATTGTAGTATTTTTAAAGAGATATTCAAAAGAGGGAATGATGAACAGGAACTAATCATTTCTGATATAGATGCAATTGTGTCGGTGATTGTGAATAGTATAAAAGGGCTTGAAATGCAGTGCCTTGAGGAAAACAGCACCGAGGTGATACAAAGAGAGATCAAAAACTCGATCGATTTTATCAGCAGGGCAGTAATACGCAAAAAAGAGTTATCTATGCAGCACTTGGGAGGTGTTTAAGTGAGCAGGTTTATACTGTGCATTATATTGATACCCGGTTTTTACCTACACGCTTTTGAGCCTTTTACTGATACAGAAATGGGGTACACCATCTACTTGCCTGGAAATTGGGTACAAGAGATCGTTTCCCCACAGCAACATATTTTCTACGATACCAGTGCTGTTTACCAGTCTCAAATTGCAATTGTGCGCTATGATTTTAACCACAACGATTATGAAACAGCACGGGAGTGGTTAAAAGTACAGTATATATCGCATGAATATTCAATCCTTTACTCTGCTAATCCGGTAGGAAGTGTAATGTATGCTGATTCCTCTTCCAGGGTTAGACAGGGTGAGTTGCCTGCAGTTGAGTTTTATGCCAGATTTTCCTTTCTCGGTGATCCCATCATTTGGTGGGACGAATACACCCGGTTCACTGCATATGACACTGTTGGATACGAGATGTATGTGCTGGGAGACACCAGTGATGTTTCAGCCAATTTAGACTTTTACCTATCTGTTTTGGAGGGAGTTGAAATTAATTCCCCTCTTAGTTCAGTAATCCCTGCTGTTAGACCAAACAAAGGAAATTTTACAAGTCAAACACAAAAAACTGTAGACCTGCTTGGAAGAAGAATTTTCCCTTCTGTTCAAAATGAAAAGCTGCCCGCTGGTCTGTATCTGCATAAAAGAAAATCTGGCAATAGTCCCGAACTTTTTCTTAAAGGCGGCAGAAGATTAAAAACTTCAGAACAGTAATGAGCTGGTTTAGGAAAGTCTGTCTCAAATGATTTATAAAGTTTCAATTTTTTGTATCGTAGCAGTTCTGTTTGTGAATGCTTACTCTAAGCCTTCTGTTACTGATTCGCTTTGTCATGAAGGGATGCTTAGAATTGAACAGAATGACTATGATTCCGCTGTTTATTTTTTCAACCGTGCGCATAGTTTGGGTATGTCCCTTGATAGCCTCTATTACTTCTGGGCAGAAGTGTATCTGGCCAAAGAGGTACTGGACACTGCACTTGCTCTTAATTTGGCGACAAACACAAACGATACAGAAGAGTTGCACTTTCAGGTACTTAAACAGCGGTACTATATTTATTCGATTCTGGGGTGGGTGAATGAGGCTGATCTCCTGGCAGACTCACTTTTGTTGAATCAAAGTACCAAAAGATCTTATTTTATTCCTTCCCTTAGATTGAGAGCCGGAAGCAGGTTTAACACCAACAGTACCCGAAGTCCACCACTGATTATGTATGATGATTTAACAGTTGATAAAGATAATGAATCCTATATGACACCTAATATAATGGCAGATTTAAACTGGAATATACCAATTGGTAGAAAGAATCGAAGTATAAGGGCCGGAATACTTGCCATGGGTGAACTGTATAGAATACCTCAATCCAAATCATTCAGTTCTCTAGAAGATTCGCTGGAATATGAAGCACAATATTATATCGGGGGACGCAATATATTCAGAAATATGTCCACCCGGTATTCATTTACCTATAGAAAAAATCATCCACAGATAATCATGAGATCTCACGCTTTTGAGCTTTCAATGTTTACTACTAAAAATAAATGGATCGGTTTTTATAAGGCTGAAATCGATTGGGATCAGGGAGATAGTTTGTACAGTTCGAGAATCAACTACTCTTTAAGTAGTTATAACAGTTACGATCTGCATATAAACGTTGACCTTACCTTTCTAACTAACTTTTATTATATGCATACCGATCCACATAGCTTTAAGTATTCAAAAGGAAATCTTTTTTACTATGATGGTACCAATCTCTATTCCGATTCGACTTTTTCAGAGACCATTCCCTTTCCTTCCAGAAGATTTGGTTTGATGCACAGTGCTGATAAGCTTCTGTTTGGTGTAACTATCCCATACAGTCGTAGTGGATTTACCCTGTCTGCGGGAGGGGAATTTGGATTGGGTGAGAGGCTAAGAACTACGCTGTACCTCAGGTATGGATTTGACTATTATACCCGGAAGCATCAATGGTACAACTTTGGTTTTTCTTCAGCCTATCTTGATACTGTAAGTACTTCTATGCCTGTTATAAACGGCCATTCTGCGTCAGTAGCACGCACTGAGGATGGAAAATACTATCTTATAAAGGATTATGATGAAGGGTTTACTGTTTCTGATGAAGAGTTGCAAATACAGTTTAAACGACGCAGAAGGATCGACAACCATTTGCAGGCATCCTTTTCACTCAATTACAGTATATCAGCTCTAAACAGCATTGTTCTGAGTGCTTTTTGCAGATACCGATTCACTAATCTGCCTGAAAGTGCACCTGTTGAGATATCTACGTTTTCTTCAGGAATAAATCTTTACTGGCAATGGAATATAAGCCCGGACAGGTAAAATGAATATAAAAACTATTATTTCGATTGTTGCGTGTATAGTAGTGCTGTTTAACTGTTCTAAAAATGATGTACAGAAGGGAAATGTTTCGCTTTCTCTTGGTGACTACGAGATGGCAGAAGAGTTTTTTAGCAGTGCGCTTGCAGACAATCCGGCTGATTTTGAAGCCAGGCTTGGAATGGGCAAAGCACTTCTTCAACGAGCGTATTCCAACTTTAAAGACGATGATGCTTTTAAAAGAGCTGTAGTAAATCTTCAGGCCGCACATACTATCGAGTCGAATGAAAATATTAACTATCTCCTCTCAGAAGTATGGTATAACAGATCCCAACAACTCTTAACTGCATATGATACGGTTGCTGCAACCGAAGCATTAAAATCTTCACTTGACTACCACCCTGAAAATACTGATGCGCTTAATACCATTGGTATTCTCTATTTTATGTCAGGAGAAACAACGCGTTCAAAGAGAGTCTTTGAGCGTGCATTGGCTCTGGACAGTGATAATACTGTACTACTCTTTAATGCCGGGCTCGTTTTTTATCACATGGATAGAATTAAAACGGCTCATAGTTTATGGCTGGAGGCGCTTCAGAGAAATTCTGATGATGAAGAGATTGTGTATTGGTTTGCACTGGCTGAAAGCAGATTAAGAAAATTGGAATCTGAGACTATAACCAACGAAGATGAGCTGGACTGAAGCTATGGTTATCCCCGATTTGCCTAAAGGTTTTTCACATCCTGTAAGGATAGGAGAAGGTGCGTTTGGATCGGTATACCGTGCACATCAGTGGGCGCTTGACAGGCATGTTGCTATCAAAATTATTCATGAAAGTGATTCCAAAAAACGAAAAGAGCTGTTAAATGAGGCTAAAATACAAGCCAGTATAGCGCTAAAGTGCATTCCACAGGTCTATGATGCTTTTGAGAGGAAAAAGTGTGTTTACATAATCATGCAGTGGATCAAGGGGGTATCGTTAAAAACGCTGCTGGAAAATAAACTGCTTGCGCAGGACCGTTTTCAGCTAGCTCAGAAAGTACTGCTCTCTTTGTCTGAACTTCATGCCCTAAGTTTTGCTCACAGAGATCTTAAACCTTCAAACATCCTTATCGCTTCAACCGGAGAGTGTTATCTTATCGATTTTGGTTTCAGTAAAGAGGTAAAAGGGCTACAAAACTCCACATTTAATAAAACTCAGGGTACACCTGCGTACATGGCCCCTGAAGTATGGTTGCGAGGTGAAGGGGTGGATCACATACGGGCTGACGTGTACTCCGCAGGAAAAATAGTAAGTGAAATACTTGAGCATGATGATTCTTATACTAATTCCCTTTCACCCCTTTTGGAGGAAAACCCCGAAAAGAGATTGCGCTCGGCAAAAGAAGCACTTGAGTGCTTTAGTGAAATAAATTCAGTATCTGTTGATAATCACTACACCTGGCCTCAAACTGTCCAGACTCTTTCGAATCAGAATTTTTCTCATTGCCTCATGCTTGCCGCAAAGCAGCTTATGTACACAGCACGATTTGATGAAGCCTATCTGCTTGTGGTTGAATGTCTGGAAATTGATCCTGAAAACACTGAAGCACTAAAGATTATTAACTCATTTTCGGGAAGTAAGAAAAAGCATATTCTTAAACGCAGGGTATCCTTAACCGGTGCGTTTCTTACATTGATTGCTCTTTTATTACTCTCATTCTTTGCGGGAAAACAGAGCGTAAAACACGAATCGGTATCTATAGATAAGGAAAAAGAGCGAATATCTTTGGGTGAAACTTACTCTCAAAAAGTTACTTCAATTAGAGAGAGGATGCCTTTTAGGAGTGATCCGGTCAGAGTTTCAAAATCGCTCACGTCTGTTTTATATGTTAACAATTTAGAAGATTGGAATAGAGTCACTGTTAACCAAACAACCGTAAATAAAGAAAAGCTCTTGAGCGGGTTGAAGCTCGAACAGGGTAGCCACTTAGTAAGAATTTTTAACAAAACAGATACTATGATTTGGGAAAAACAGGTTACGTTGCTCCCTTTTCAGAACAAAACAGTAAGAGTACCTTCAAGTATTCAGGTACAACAGTAAAGGATGTCTAAATATGAAGTTAATACATAAAAACAACGGAGAAGAATATGCGCTTTCTGAAAGAATTATTACTATAGGGTTTTCTGAAAAGTGCCATATCAAACTGAAGGGAAAGAGAAAGGGTGAGTTTGCCGCTCATCTGCTCCATTCCAGGGGATCTTATGTGCTTCAAAAACTGGGAGCAAACATCAACGTAAAAGTAAATGGGTTAGCGGTAAACAATGGTAAAAATCTTTCTCATGGTGATCAAATAAGTGTTGGTGCCGAAGATTTTGTTTTTTACGGGCATACGGGATCAGAACGTGTTTCTGTAGAAAAAGAAGACAGTGGTGAATCCGTTACTCAGCCGGTACTTCAGTTGATTCGTAGTATTGTGCTTTTATTGCGTGACAAGGATGATGGATTGTTTAACAACCTTGTTGAAAGCGTATCCACCATTATGCAATGTGACGCGTCACGTCTGGTTATAGAAGGGCAGGATGGAGAAACAAGAACTACCATTGCTCGTTATCCCCATACTTCGAAACTGGATAGATTTTCCAACAGAGCTATAAACTGGGCAAAAGAGAGCGGAGAAACAGTTTTAGCCAGTGATAATGACTGGGAAGTCAGTGAAGAATCGGTGTCATCACTTGAGAGAAACTGTGTAGGATCGGTTATGTGTGCTCCGCTTTCCAGCAATGAAAAATTACTTGGATTTCTGTACCTCGATCGTCTTAGTAATAGTGAACCTTTTAGTCAGAAGGACAAAGAATTTTGTGATGCTTTGATACCGCTGTTTTCTGAAATACTGTCAAATTACGAAGAAAAACAGCGTCAGAGAGAGACTATTGCAAGATTGCAGGATAAAACTCTTACTGAAGGTGAAACTATAATTCACGAAAGTGAATGCATGGCCGATATGCTTAAACTGTGCCGTAAAATTGCCCGAACAAACAGCCCTGCTTTGATTGGAGGAGAAACTGGTACTGGTAAAGAACTAATAGCAAAATATTTGCACCAAAATTCCACTCGTTCACACAATGTTTTCAAGGCAATAAACTGCGGCGCGATTCCCGAAAACCTTATGGAATCAGAGCTTTTTGGACATGAAAAGGGTGCTTTTACCGGTGCTACCAACAGAAGGGAAGGGTTGTTTGAAGCTGCTTCTGGGGGTACGGTGTTTTTGGATGAAATCGGGGAACTACCTCTTTCTTTACAGGTAAAGCTGTTACGGGTACTACAGGAATCTGAGGTTACCAGAGTTGGAGGCTCCGAAACTATAAAAGTCGATGTTCGCGTTGTTGCTGCTTCCAACAGAAATCTCGCCAACGAGGTCGAAAATGGTAACTTTAGACAAGATCTATTCTTTCGGTTAAATGTACTGACTATCGAATTACCACCTTTACGGCAGAGGGGTACCGATGTTACCTTGCTTGCGGATTACTTCATTAAAAAGTACTCTCAGCAGTTTGGGTTTAAACTTAAAACCCTTTCACTTGCCGCGCGAAACGCGCTTATTACCTATGAATGGCCGGGTAATATTCGGGAACTTGAAAACGTTATTCAGAAAGCCGTGCTTTTGAGTGATAACAAAAGAATAGAAGTTGAGAATCTCTCCTTTAATGGCTCTATGACACCTGTTTTAGGTAACAAAGCTGTTTCTGTTGAAAAGACCGGGACTTTAAGAGAAGCGCGTAATGAAGCCGAAAAAGAGGCTATTTTTAATGCATTAACAAAAAGCAAAGGTAACGTGTCTTTGGCAGGGAAAATTCTTCAGATCGATCGAAAATGGTTGATGAAGAAAATGGGTGAGTTTAAAATTGATGCCAATGATTTCAGAAATTAAAGGCAGAATATATTTTACCCGCTTATACCTGAAATATCACTGTAAATGGAGTGCAACTCATGAAGAGTATGTTCTTTTTACTTATCGCTGTTACTATTGCAACTGCTCAGAACCTGGTAAGTCCCTCAGATCCCGCTATACGGTATTGGGGAAGGTTTGAACAAAGTGAGCCTGATGTACTACGGTTTGACTGGCCGGGATTTAAAATAAACACGCTTTTTGAGGGCACGTCATGCGCAATCAGGGTTAGAGGTGATGGAGAACTGTATAACGTCTTCATAAATGACAGCCTAAAGGTTGTCCGATTTGAGCCTGTGGATTCTGTTTACCTTTTGGCTCAAAACCTTAGCGATACAGTTCATTCTATTCGAATAACCAACCGCTTTGAGAGTCGTAGAGGGGCTGCACGGTTCTATGGATTTATCCTGGATGATGGTAAACAGTTGCATGCTCCTAAAGGAGAGTACAAGTATAGAATAGAGTATCTGGGTGGCTCAAATCTGCTTGGATTTGGTAATGAATCGACAAAAACACAGTGCGAAAACCATAGAGATCTGTCAAATTCCTACCTTTCTTTTGGTCCGGTATCTGCCAGGCTTTTAGGGGCAGAGTATCATCTCGTTGCGCTATCAGGAAAAGGGGTTGTGCGCAATTGGGCAGAAAAATATATCACTTCAAAGTATCCTTTCGGGCACTACTATAACAGAACCCTAAGGAATAACAGAGAACTGGAGTGGGACTTTAGCAGTTGGATCCCTCATGTAGTAGTAATAAGTCTTGGGACAAATGATTTCTCTACCCAACCTCACCCACCCAAAAGTTTGTATAAATCCCGCTATAGTGCATTGATTGATGAGATAAGGTCCAATTATCCTGATGTTGGAATTGTCTGTATGACTTCCTCAAGAGAACCATTGGAAGAATATGTTTCTGAACTGGTGGAAGAGTTACGAGAAGCCGGTGATGAACGGATCGCATTTTACTCATTTGGTTCCATTTCCTGGGAACAGGCTGGTTGTGACTGGCATCCCAATATTGAAGCGCACAGGGAAATAGCACAGGAGCTTGCCCGGGTAATTAAACCTTTGCTGCCAAAACAATAGTGATTATATACCATTGCCCCCATTGGACCTGCTTCACTAAATAAACCTTCCAGTATTGTAATCTGTTAAATACTTCTTAGCAACCCCGGAAAAAACCTTCGTATATAACCCTGTTCTTTTCTTTGAATTCCAAAATCCAAATTTTTTACGGGTCGCCCAGCTCCCCTGCGCACTAGTTACTGCTACGGAGGCCAGGGAGGCGAAGTTGGCCACCCCCCAGCGAGGCTCGGTGGCAAGTGACTGGTTCCTCACGGGGGCGCCAAGAAACGTGCTTGCCCCGTGCAAGCGTGAAGGGTTCGGTTTATAGGGTAGGTCTAATTATTTACAAAGCTACAGTTCCTCTCTCCCGGGATAATGGCTTAAGCATCCCCCGGAAGATAGAATTCTGCCGCGGTTAATCCTCAGAACAAGCAGATACTTCCTGGCGCGCATTGCAGGTTCGGGTATATTTGAGCACCTTAATAAACGCGGAAAAATTGTGAACATTCATCCTTAGAAGGCGATAGAAGGGGTAGCCATCGAGCTCTAAGGGGCTGAAAACAGGAAAAAAATAGGAAAGACCCCATAAATTGGTCCGACCCCATAAACGACCCCCTGCAATGAAGCCGTTTATTTTTTCTGGTTGGGGCAAAGGCACAGTAGAGAGAGGGTGGTGATTTCAAAGTTGTATAAATCTACTATCTATTATCATAGATGTACAACTTGTAATAGTGTACCGGGCACTTTTGCGCTTAAAGGCAAAGGGAAGGGAATAGATGGAATTGAAAAAAAGAGTAATGGCAGGAAAAAGAGAGATTGCAGGACCGGCCAGATTGTTACTGGCCGGACATACCGAAACTCACCTGTAGAAATTTAAAAAGTCATGCGCTTAACAAAATTTCTGTTTTCTTCCTTCACCCTAAGTATGTAAATACCCCCAGCAAGTGTACCAACTGATAAAGTGTGCGCTCCTGCTCCCTTTATGTTCCAGCTTCTGATGACTCTTCCCTTTGTGTCATACAGCTGCACTGATTGTGATCCCTCACCATTAGTGTTCAACCTCAGTAAACGACCATGCCTGTTCACTCTAATTCCAGTTGAATTGGAAGACAGCTGCGGGGCGATACCTGTTGTATTTTCGGCCACTGTCAAAGAAACATTATCAATAGATACATTGCCCTCACTTGTCCCTAAATTGAATTCTACACGGGATGCGGAATCGGTTAACTCGCTCATCTCAAAAACATACTCATAGGTTTGCATCTCGGTAGTGAGGGAAACATCCTGCACAAAGTATGGTGTCCAGGGAAGGCCATTGTGTTTCAATGAGACAACCATATCCCTCGGTGATTGCGCCTTTGCATCAAAGGAGAATTTATAAAATGTGCTTTCGGTAAGTGTGATATTTTCCTGATATAACTGAACATGCCATTCCTCAGTCCCACCACTTGTTATGACAAAATCCGCTCTTTGTTGCTGAGTTGAAAGTGAAGCATCCCCGTCTCCAAACAGATATAATGTCCAGTACTGATCTTCCTGGGAGAAATCCCCATTTTTAACCATCGGTGCATCCGGGTCAAAGAAGGTTGCTGTGATAGTTTTGTTTGAGTTCATGGTGACAACCAGGGTATTTTCCACTCCGGAACCATTTCCACTCCATCCTATAAATCCTGCATTATCCAGAGGTGAAGCAATCAGAGTAACCGTCTCGTTATGATCATACAGCTCTTTTTCAGGAGAGATATCTACCGTTCCCGGACCAGTCACATTTACTGTTAACCTGTGCTCGAAATCTACTATTGGCTCATCCCACCAAATGGGGTTTGCATCGATAAAATCGTTGTGTCCCTGGTATTTTGGGGCGACCGCAGGATCCACTCCCCAGGGGATCTGTCCCCAGAAACCACCACCTGATCCAAACACCATGAACTCATCCCCGCCGTTTGCCCTCCATGTATCCATATAGATATTTACAAACTCACGCATTCGCGGATCGCCCTGAGCCTCTTCTCCAATGGGTGAGAACTGCTGACCGAAGTTCCACAAGTGCTGCCCGCCTTCATACGCGTTAAGACGAAGACCATGGTTGAGGGCTGCTGCTTTTGCCTCTGAAGTAGCATCTTCAAGAGATTCCATACTGTTCATCAACGCGTTAATCGCCTCATCGACGGTGCTGTATGAAGCTCTTGCTCCAACATAGGGGGCAATTGAAGCGACGTCGATCATCGCCTCTTTTCCGATACTCTCAAGGTGCTCCATCCCTTTGTTGATCATGTACACTGACGGGCCACCCACAGCATATACTCCGATAAGCCGGTCCCGTCCAATCACCTCCGACCAGATCTCCATAATTTCGGCTGTACGCTGCGCATGGTATCTGATCAACCCGTCAAACTCAGATCCACCATGTCTCAAATCAAGTTCATTACCCCTGTTGATCGCGTGGCGGAACTGACCGGGAAATACACTGTTCCATACCTCATTTGAGTGCTCAACATAGATGAGAAGATCCTCTCTGAGGCTGTCCCGAACAAGCTCAGCCATTTTCCTTACATAGTAATCATCTGCTAAGTGGGGAATACAAAACCAGGGATAGGCTCCAAGCTCATTGGAGAGCCGAATCTGGACCTCATAAGGAACTCCCTTATTAGTGCCGTAGGAGTAATGCTGTGGCCTTGTACGCTGATCCCAGTCACCGTTAGGGTGATTGTTGGTACGGTTCCAGTCCATGAACCTCAACGTGCGATATTTTGCCCAGTTTTCCTTAAAAGCCGGGTAGAAGATATTTCCCTCGTTGTAATAATCAGCCATCTCTACAGGGATTATCTCTATATCCCTTATGTAATCTGTGGGATCTACCTCCCGGATCCGAATAGCCATATAGCCGTTTCCTGTTGGCCTAAACGTAATTGATTGGCCGGACTCGGTAACAGTACCGGTCGTACCCAATGTCCCTTCGATCCGTCCTTTCCCCTTGAAAAAAACTTTGTACTCTCCCGGCTCATAACGTGGATTGGTGGCAAGGATTAAATCTGCGTACGCGCCGGCCTCAAGGCTTTTTATCCAGCCATCTTCATCGAGATCAAGGGCTGGACCATCGTCCCAGCCACATCCGTTGCATTGAGAAATCCAGGGCCTGGCTCGCTTAGCCTGGTTAATAAAATGAAGCTCTGATGAATAGTCAATAACACCCATCAAGTTAATTCCAAGAGGGGATGTCTCGTTGAGTGCCTGTGCCACGGTTGTCGTGAAAAAAGAGAAACTGTGCAGAGTCAAGGCTAGTGCCAGTATGTATCGGAGCATATACCCTCCTAAGGTGATTAATTAAATAGAATATTTGTTATGGTTAATTTTTAAAGCTTAAAGTACCATGATCGCATTTCTAACTATTATTGATGTTTATTGAAACTTCAGCCTCCTGACGAAATTAGTTTTTCCTTCGGTCATCTTAAGTATGTAAATACCACCCGCAAGTGCACCAACTGACAAATAGTGTGTTCCTGGTCCATTGATGTTCCAGCTTCTGATGACCCTTCCCCTGGCGTCATACAGCTGCACTGATCGTGTCCCCTCACTTGCAGTGTTTAATTTCAGTACAGGTCCATGTCTTTTCACTTTGATTCCAGTCGAATTGGAAAGGAGTTGATGGGCAACAGAAGTGGTGTGTTCGACCACAGTTAAGGACACATTGTCAATACTTATGTTGCCATCACTTGTCCCGAAATTAAATTCTGCCCGGGAATTGGAATCGTTTGGTTCGACCATCTTAAACACAAAATCATAGGTTTTCATCTCGGTAGTGAGAGAAACAACCTCTTCTAGGTAGGGTGTCCAGGGAAGGTCATTGTGTTTTAGTGATACCGCTATATCCCGCGATGATTGAGCCATCGCATCAAATGAGAATTTATAATAAGTATTTTCGTTAAGTGTGATATTTTCCTGATATAATTGAACATGCCATTGCAGTGATCCGCCATCAGTTATCGTTACATCAGCCCTGTTATGCAGAGTTGAAAAGGTACCGTCACCGTCGTCGAATGTTATAAATGTCCAGTACTGATCTTCCTGGGAGAAATCTCCGTTTTTAACCATCGGTGCGTCCGGGTCAAAGAAGGTTGCTGTAATAATTTTATTTGAGTTCATCGTGACAACCAATGGGTTTTCCACTCCGGAACCATCCCCACCCCATCCAATAAACTCTGCATTCCCCTGAGGCGAAGCGGTAAGAGTAACAGTTTCGCCCTGCTCAAATACACTCTTTTCAGGAGAGATCGTAACTGCTCCGGGCCCATCGGAATTCACCTGTAACCTGTAACCTGAAAAACCGGTGTAGTCATGATTACTTACCACTGTCCACACAACCTCCCAGACTGCTTCTGCAAATTCCTGACTTACACCATATGCGCCCTGCCAGTGACGCAGTCCCGAGATGGGGCTGTTATGGGGATCTTCACCGTAAATTGTTGCAAAATGTGTGACTGCATTGATGTACATACCCTTTGAATTCAGGTGGACAGAGTCTGAAGAAAAAAGGTCGTAGTTCACTGTTACTTCGGGAAATGTTTGACCACTACTGATTCTGCGGTTTATTTCAAAAAAGACTTCTCCGATCGGAACTATTCTTGCCGGTTTTCTACCCATCCCTACGAGCACCGATGTTAAAGAATCTGCTCTCATGTGAGTTGAGAGGCGGGTCCTGTGATTGATACTCGGATTGTTCTGTAACCAGTAGGAAACAACATCTTCGGGATCATTGGCATCACGCGGTTGAACATATTCCTGAAAATAATAAGCCTGACAATCTGGATTTCCGACAAATGCAGCAGTCATGTAACCTATTGCGCTATTAACATCAGATTCAACCGAGCGCTGTCTGTGCTGCATCACTACCACATCCCATGAACGGGCGCGAAGAATTTCATCTGCACAATCACCCAGGGAACGCGGTTCTCTGTGTCCGTTACATATATTATCCCACAGCCATTCAAGCGGTGCACCGGGAATCATGTGGCGGCCAAAAAAATGATCGTACCCGCGGTCGATTGCAATGTCAACTATTCCATATGCGGCATCGGTTTGGCTGTTTCCTACATGAAAAACCGCCAGTGCATAAAGATTCAGGCAGAATACGGCTGTAAAGAGAATCGTTTTTTTAACCATCTTACCCTCCAAAAGATAAATAGATAACCAAATGTATCACTTAATTTAGGTATTACACATAAAGCTAACGAAACGCCGAAAAGTATTTATATCTATAATTATCACTCTGAAGCAGAGCTGTTGGTTTAGCGTGTAAACGAGCACATGCAGTTTCAAAAGGGTATGATGATTTTCAATTTATATATAATATCATGTCACGATTAAGGACACGGCTGCTGAGTATCAAGCCAATTGACATTAACTGTATATTGATCGATCCATGCTGTAATTAGTGCAGGAAGAGTGCAAAGCTCATTGTAGTCTACATTCAGCATCGCCGATGGTTGAAGATTAACGATTTCATCCGGTAGTGTGGAGATCTGATTGCTGCGAAATCCAAGTTGCTCCAATTGTATCAACGCTCCAATTGATGCAGGAAGGTGCGTGAGGTTGTTATTATCAATACGCAGTTCCCTGAGTTTAATACATTGGCCAATACCCTGCGGAATCGAATCGAGCTGGTTATCGTAGAGGTACAGGTACGTGAGTTCTGTAAGAGAAGATATCTCTTCGGGCAAAGATAAAACTTTGTTATGTGCAAAGTTAAGTTTGGTAAGGCGCGCCAGTGAACCAATGTCCGCTGGAACGGTTTCAATGTCGTTATCACTCAGATTAAGATTACTAAGATGCATCATTTGAAACACAACTGGTGGAATTTGGGTGAGACCCGTGCCGCTCATCGAGAGATAGCCCAGATTTGACAATTGTGAACTACTGACAGGCAGCGAAGTAATGCGGGTTGAGTCGAGCCTGAGATACTTCAGTTCGCTGCATTCGGTGACAACCAAAGGAAGCTCCATCAGTGGGTTGTTATTGAGGAAAAGATGATAGAGCGTCGGCAACGACCGCAGCGTATCGGGAAGATCACTAATATTGTTGTGAGAAAGGTGTAGCTCTGTTAAAAATTGCAAACGACCGATAAACGGATGAACAGAAGAGATCTCAAGATTTGAGAGATCTAGCCTTTTGTGAACAAAAGGCGATCCATGTATCTGAAATACCGCTTCAACCGGCGTTTCGCCAAGCTGCATTGAATCAAGAAACATCCGCACAAGCAGGGTATCATGCAAAGGAGTGGAAAGCTCGAAGTGCAGATCCACTTGTCTGTCGTGAATCGGTACATCTATACGCTGCTGCGCTACCGTATCGGCAGTGCTCAGGTGAACAGTGTAGGCCATGCCGGAAGGAACTGTTATGGAATACCCGCCTGATTCCGAAATCGCGGCTACTCTTTCCAGGCCTTCTATGCGAATAAACCCGCCCCTGAAAACATCGGACCCGGTAGATACAGTTCCGCTGATAAGCGCATCTGCACGCAATGTGTCAACACCCAGATCATCGATAAAATATTCGTCCGAAACTGAGGTGGCAAAAGCGACGGAGGATCCGCTTCTGTTAGTTACCTCTATTAGATATTCACCCGGATCGAGAGAATCAATGATAAAACGGCCATCATTATCGGTAAATAGATCTCTAAGCGTAACAGATGATTTACTCAGCACCGAAGAAGTATCAGGCAGGTAGTCCTGAGGGCGAAGTCTGACTACTGCATCCGTTGCGGGAGATCCATCTGGATAGATAACCTTTGCCATCACACCCGTGGTCGTTTCGGTGCCTGATCCGCCGGAAGCAGTTGGGTGTATGTTGCAACGGGTAAAAAAGATCGCTACAAGGATCGGGAGAACTGAAATAAGAGAGAGTCTACGCATTATTTTTCCTCCGGATTCTGAGTCAGGGGGAATATTTGGAAATTCACCTGAAACACACCCTCGGGGGTGTCGTCCTGTCGTGCGATCTCCAGCAATTCTTTTCGCATTTCACGCAATCGCTCCTTCATGATCTGCAAACATTTCCATGACATGCTTACCGTGACAGTAGAGGTCTCTCGTTGCGTCTTAGGGATTCGGGTAATCGATTCGCCGGCCAGTTTGATTGTTTCCTGCTGGAAGTTTTCGATAGCCATTGATTTCCACGATTCGCCGGTTGAGACGAATTGATCGCACGGTACATACGATCCGTCGTCCTGAATTTTTATTAATGAGAGCTTTAATAAGAGATTAATTGCCGTTTTGGCTTCTGATTTTTTGATTGGCGGGTTGAGTCTGGCGGCCAGATCTGCAAAATCGCCTCTGAACGGATAATAATTTAATAGTTCACGGATGGCGATATAGTACCACTTTGAAAAGAATTCATATTGAGCGGTCTCCAGGGTGTTTGTGCGAGGTTCCTTGAATTCCAGAAGCTTTTCAAAAAGGCGTTTGCTACCCTCTTTCTGTTTTGCCTTGTTAAACTGAACCAGTAGAGAGAAGTACTCGGTTTCCATTTTATTAAACTTTAGAAACGTACAAACAGAATCTATCGATCGATTAGACAGGTGCATCTGTTTCTGTAAAACTTTGACATAGAAACTTGCATCCAGACCGGTTTTTGCAGCAATATAACGAAAGGAAAAAAAGTCGTGCTTTTGTTTTCCCCATTCATAATGATCTTTAAGAAAGTCCCTATAGTCGAAATATTCAAAAAGAGATTTCATAATAGAGGATAATTCCTTCTTCGTTAGATTCAAGATCGCCTATTTAGAATATACCTTGGTTTATCTGCTTATGCAGGCATTTTATTCATCATTAGCCATAAAGTGTGGAAGAATGACTTCCACACTCAGATCGGTATGAAATTTTGGTTATGTTGTTGTAATGTGCTGATAATCAAACTCTTAAGTGTCTGATAATTGAAGGATGTAATAATGAGTGTGATATTTTATCAGGGTGTTTAGGCAGGAATACATCCACACCACGGGGGGAGGTTTTGTACAGGAAATATGTCTGCTCCAGGGTGGAGTGGTCATGTAGAATCGTTCCAGGTGTCTGCTCCATGGTGGAGTGATCATGTGGAATCGTTCCAGGTGTCTGCTCCATGGTGGAGTGATCATGTGGAATCGTTCTACATACTCTCTTGATTCTTTTTCTCACCTCTCTTAGCGCTGAAGGCGCGAGATATAATAGCCCAGGGTAAGCCGGTCTTCCGGCGCAGCCCTGGGATTGGTGGCCAAGGAGGACGCAAGCTCTGAAAGAGCGTGAAATTCTCCGAGGTGGTAGCCTTCTTTGACATCAGAATAGAGAATTTTAAAACGCAGAAGACGCAGAGGGCGCAGAGGTAGGAAAAATCCGGATTTCACCCATTTGAATTAAAGTCATTGCCCAGTTTCAATTGCGAAGCAATTATACTCTGCGCCCTTCTTTTTTCCTCTCTGCGTCTTACCTCTGCGTTTTGATCTTTCTTCCCCTCTCTCCGTTTTCCTACGCCTCTCGCCGGCGGACCGTCTTCAGGACCCCAGGTAGGAAACGCTGGGGCTAGGGCCGTAACCCCTTCGGGGTATTATATCGACAGTGCCTAAGGTTATGGTAACGCAGTT
Organism: Chitinispirillales bacterium ANBcel5; assembly: GCA_029688955.1. Taxonomy (NCBI): domain Bacteria; kingdom Pseudomonadati; phylum Fibrobacterota; class Chitinispirillia; order Chitinispirillales; family Chitinispirillaceae; genus Cellulosispirillum; species Cellulosispirillum alkaliphilum. The sequence goes on from JARUKZ010000059.1 coordinate 17,712, forward strand.
AGAATTTTACCTGACCGTTCTGTGTTTGGTGCCGTGCCTGGCTTAGGGGATATCTGTTCCACACATTCCTGCAC
>JARUKZ010000060.1 GCA_029688955.1 Chitinispirillales bacterium ANBcel5
GTGTATCTACTGTTTGCTGTGTATCTACTGTTTGCTGTGTATCTACTGTTTGCTGTGTATCTTGTGCGTCTGCTGTTTGCAGATAAGTATTGGAGTTAGCAGAAAAAGAAAAACCCAAAAGGATCAAAAATAAAGATAGGAAATAAACAATGTTCATTGGTTTAAAAAATCCTTACGCGCAAATCTCAGCGACAATGAGTGTATAGTCGTCTTCAAGTGAATATTCAGATAAGCTATTTTCTATAGAGCCTATAACCCCTTCAAAAGGTGTTGATGAAATTTCGGTAATAAGTTCAGTAAAACGGTCATACCCAAAAACATTAAGTTTTCGATCTTGTCGTTCAAAGACATCATAAATACCATCGGTGAAAAAATAAAAGCGGTCACCTTTTTTAAACTCAAAGTAGTTTTTATCAAGAAACGGTTCATCAAGAATACCAAGGAACGGTCCGGAACATTTAAGTTTTTCAAAAGTTCCATCTTTTCTTATTACAACTGGTATTGGGTGACCAGCTCTGCTAAATTCTACAATATTTTTTTTAAAATCAAAAATACACCAGAAACAGGTTAAGTAATGACTGGTATGAATGCATCTGCAAAGGTCAGCATTCATTCGTAATAGGAGCTCTGATGTATCGATTTTTGATTTGCTGTGATGGTCAAGAGATGTTTTGGCTATAGCACCAATCAATGATGAGGACAAACCGTGTCCGGACGCGTCCCCTATGAAGATACCAAATTTATCTTCAGAAATAGTAACGAAGTCGTAGAAATCGCCTCCTACCTCTGAAATAGGTTGGCATACGACATCAAGCTTTAGTGATTTTGATGAAGGTATTTCAGGTGGTAAAAGACCTTGCTGAATTCTTCGGGCAAGCTTAAGTTCATCGTGAATGTTTTCTTGCGCTGCTTCCAGCCTTTTGGTGGTATTAGCAAGCGAGTGGTTTTTTTTCTCAAGGTCGAGTTTGAGTTGTTCAAGAGTGGTGATGTCTCTTATATGTTCGATTACACAGAATTCGGTTTTTCTCTCATAGGGAATTGCGTATGTAGAAAAATTAATAGAAACAGCCCCGTGGCCATCGGGATGGACTGAATGCTCAACAAAGTAACTTTTTTGAGTAGAAAGAGTTTCTTTTAAATGGCAGTCTTCACAAATATCTGAACGGTTCCTTAATAGTTTATAACATTTTTGCCCGATTGATTGCTTGATAGGTTGGCCAATAAGTAGCGCATATGCTTTATTGATTCGCTTAACTGTGTAATCACTTGAGATAACAGCCAAAGGATCATTCACCGCATCAAGCATACTCTCCAACCCTAGCTTGCTTTTATAAATGAGGTGAAGAGGGTAGCGACGGTAAAAAATGCTAAGAATTACTACTGCTACTGTGAGTGTCAGCACAGCAGGGAAGAGAAAATCGAATGAAAAAAACAGGTTAAGCATCAGCTTGCTTTCTTTTGTGCATAAGAAAGACGTAGATAGTTTGGTTTCAGCTCAAAAGCATCACACCAAAGGCTGCTATCATCTAAAAAAGAACTTGCAATGGCTGAAGTTACAAAGCCACGGTGAACAGGATCATTTTCAACGGCCAGAGTGTTTCTTTTATTTTCAAGAGCTTTGAAAATGGTACTACGAGAAAATCCCATTTTATCTGTAATTATAATATCATCGGGGGTTGAGGTTTCAAGTAATTCATCAATTCCACTGATCTTATCATCACTCAAACGTAACATTTTACCATCTTTAATACTGAAAGATGCCCAATATATTTCATCGTTTCTTGCGTCTATAGCAGAAAAAATCCTGGTCTCCACAGGAGTTTTAAATGAAGCAGCCATCACATTGAGAGTTGAAAGCGGGAGAACTTTTCTGTTGTTACTGGCGCAAAATCCTTTTACAAAGGCAATACCTATACGAAGTCCGGTAAATGACCCCGGACCAACAGGAATAGCTACATGAGTGACTTCACTAGGATCAACAGAATTTAGTTTCAGAAGCATTTTTACCGCTTCGGTTATATGTTCTGCATGTGAATTACGAACAAACCTCGAAACAGATGCCAAAGGTTTACCATCTTTATGCAATCCAATACCAAGATCCGTTGATGAAGTGTCTATTCCAAGAATTACGCTCATTTCCCCTTCGTATCTCCTTTGGACAAAGCAGACTGAATCATTATATCAAGTAACTTATTGTAGGTCCCTCCTGCTGCTTTATAGGCTTTGGGAAGCAGGGAGTTGGAGGTCATTCCGGGAAGAGTATTCGTTTCAAGCACATAAAGTTTTGAATCCGCGTAGATCATATCAGTTCTTGAATAACCACTGCAGTTGAGTAAATTATGAGCTTTTAATGAAACTCTCTTAATTTCATCAAGTAACTCCTCAGCTCGGGGAGCCGGCACCAGTTCAAGAGATGCACCATCACTGTATTTAGCATGGTAATCAAAAAATGTAGAGTTTACTGGTCGGATCTCAACAGGTGGAAGAGCCTCAATGGTACCATCGGGGTTCTCTACTACACCACAGGAGAATTCAATTCCATCAACAGCGGCTTCAACCAGTATATCATCGGAGTCTTCCAGAAGTTCACCTAAAAGTTTAAGCAACGATTTCTTATCGTTGGCACACCCCATCAAACGGCTGGATCCGGATTGAGGACATTTAACGTAGCAGGGGAGGCCATGGTTTTCAATAAGTTGGTCAACTGTTACATCGGGGTTGTTTTTTCCAAATATCGAGTAAGGGGGAACAGTAAGGCCCCCCTTTTCATAAATGAACTTTGAAGTGATTTTGTTCATTGCTACCGCGCTTGCATATACCCCTGAACCGGTATAAGGAATACCTATGGTTTCCAAAAACCCCTGCACAGTACCATCTTCTCCAAATGTTCCATGTAGCGCCAGGAGTGTTACGTCACATGATTTCCACAGCTCTTCACAACAGTTAGCTTTATAAGGGCCATTAAAGAGAGGAGAGTCATTTGGTGAAGAGAGAGAATCCAGATCATGAACACTATGGTCTATTTCGCAAAAATAAAAGTCTTTCTCTTTGGTTACGACAACTGCCCTTATGTTGTACTTATCTTTACTAAGATTGTACAGAATCTCTCTTCCAGAACGTAAGGAGACCTCATGTTCTGCAGAAGGTCCCCCCATAAGTACATTCACGCCGATTTTCATTTTAATGCATCTTTCATTTTCTGTTTTAAAATTTCAGATACGGAACTCGCAGCTATTCTGTATTGCTCACGGCTGTCACGTTCTCGGAGTGTTACAGTCTGGTCTTCAAGGCTTTGGCTGTCAACTGTGATGCAATACGGTGTTCCGATTTCATCCTGACGAGCATAGCGTCTTCCGATTGATGAACTATGGTCATAAAACGATTTGATTGAATCATCTAATAGTTCATCATAAATCTTCTCTGCCATCTCCGGCATACCATCCCTTTTCACCAGTGGTAATACTGCTGCCTTGATCGGAGAAAGTGATGGATGAAGACGAAGGATGGTGCGTTTATTTTTACCTTCACCTTCCACGTCATAAGCATCAACCAGAAATGCAAGCGTTGTTCTGTCTGCACCAGCAGCGGGTTCTATAACATATGGAAAATAGTGTTGTTTTGACTCTTCATCAAAATAAGCCAAACTCTTTCCACTAAACTCTGAATGCTGTTTTAAATCATAATCAGTTCTGTTTGCAATACCTTCCAGCTCACTCCACCCAAAAGGAAATAAGAACTCTACATCCACACACGCTTTCGCGTAATGGGCAAGTTCATCACTTTCGTGATCCCGAAGCCTTAGATTCTCACGTTTAATACCATGGTCTATGTACCACTGAAAACGTGCCTGACTCCAGTACTCATACCATTTCTGGTCTTCTTCTGGTGGTACAAAAAATTCCATTTCCATTTGCTCAAATTCACGGGTTCGGTAGATAAAATTTCCCGGAGTAATCTCATTGCGAAAACTTTTACCAATCTGTGCAATTCCAAATGGTGGTTTAAGTCTTGCGGATTGTTGTACGTTCAGAAAATTAACAAATATACCCTGAGCAGTTTCTGGTCGTAGATAAACAGTTGAGGTATTATCTTCAACAGGTCCCATAAACGTTTTGAACATAAGGTTAAATTTTCTTATATCCGTTAATTCTCCACTACATTTAGGGCACTTTTCGAGGCTTTCAAGATGGTCTGCTCTGAATCTTTCCTTACATTTTTTACAATCAACAAGTGGATCAGAAAAACCAGATAAGTGACCGGATGCTTCCCAGATTTTTGGATGCATGAGTATTGAGGAATCCAGGCCTACGATATTTCGGCGATGGGTCACCATAGAACGCCACCATGACTCTTTTACATTTCTTTTGAGTTCAACTCCAAGAGGACCGTAATCCCAGCAACTGTTGAGACCACCATATATCTCACTGGATTGGAAAATAAATCCTCTTCGTTTGCACAGATTCACAATAGTACTCATGAGGTTTGGGGATTTTACCGCCATTTGAAAACATCCTCCACACAAGGGTTTGCTAAAGTTATTATAAATATATAGTGTTATAAAATACGTTCAGGCAATGAATTTAGCCAATCGAGTATTGAATATCACAGCTTTAAATATGCTTTTATTGGGAGTTTTTTGAAAAAACGAGGAGCGTATGGCTTAGTAAGTGTTTAGAGTATTGGGTAAAAGAAAAAAGATAAAGTAAGGATTATTGGTGAAATGGATATATCCTTACCTTTACCTTAAAAATTCATTTATACATTTATGCATTTATTGAAGACGATCTTTGTCTTCTGCTTTTATCTCCTGAGTCATAACCGAGCCCACCCCACAGAGCAATTGCGTGAGCATGGCACTTATTGAGACATAATCCACATCCAATGCATTTTTCCTTATTGACCACATGGCGTTTTCCTGGCTCTCCCTGTATTGCACCTTTAACAGGGCACGCATCAACACAGACACCACATCCATCACATTTTGTATCAATATTTGCTTTTGGCCGTACCTTAACCAGATCGGTAAAGCAGTTGGACGGGCATTTATTTACCGCGGGAATGAAATTTTCTTCTTTGGTGTAATCAAGAACCGGTAAGTTGTTTTGCATTGAAATTGCCCTGGAAGGTGTTGCTTTTACACATAATGTACAGGCTGTACATCCAACTGAGCAATATTTTTTTACCTTTCCACCGCGTTCATGATTAGCGCATGCAAGAAAGATTTTATGAACTTTGGGAATCATAGAAATTATTTTGCGTGGGCATGATGCGACACATTTTTCACACCCGGTACATTTATCCGGATTAACTACAGCGACCCCGTTTTCGTTAACGTGTATTGCTCCAAAAGGGCATGCCCGTACACAACTTCCAAGACCCAGGCACCCATCAGGGCAGACTTTTGAGCCATTACCAACCAAAGTAGCAGCATGACAATCTTCTATACCGTCATACCGCGCTCTTTCCAGTGCTTCTTTTTTGCCACCTTTACAATGTATCGCGGCGATTTTTGGTTCATTGGAATCGTCTGCATTAATACCGAGTATGTCCGCTATTTCATGAACCGTTTTAGAACCACCTGGAATACATCCTGTTGTCTTTGCTTTTCCCTCAACCAATGCTTTAGCAAAACCGGCGCATCCAGGATACCCACAAGCGCCACAATTTGCTCCAGGAAGGATATCCTGAAGTTTTGAGATACGGGGATCAACGAAGACATGTAATTTTTTGGATGCTATTCCAAGACCAAGGCCAAAGAATAAGCCAACAGAGCCGACAATTATAACCGAAAGCAAAATTTCCACTTTTATCCTCCGACGGATGCAAAGAAGTTAAGGCCTGAAAATCCAAGGAATGCAAGTGCCATCAAACCACCAACAAGAAAAGCCGCTGGAAGACCTTCAAGAGCCTTTGGAGTATTGGCCAACTCAAGTTTTTCCCTGACCCCTGCCATTAATACCAGCGCAAGAGTGAAACCCACACCGGAAGCAATACCATTGACAAGGCTCTCAATAAAGGTGAAAGAATTACCGGTAAATTCATTAATTCCGGTGTTCAACACCGCTACCCCTAAGATAGCACAGTTTGTTGTAATAAGGGGAAGGAAAATACCCAGAGCCTCGTATAGTGCGGGTGAGAATTTCTGCAGCGACATCTCAAGCAACTGTACAAGAGATGCTATGACCAGAATAAATACAATTGTCTGCAAATAAGCAACATCCATGGGTATAAGGATGTAGTTATGAATAACCCATGTAAACATAGATGCTACTGTCATCACAAATATAACTGCCATTCCCATACCGGTGGCACTTGAGAGCTTTTTTGACACTCCCAGAAAGGGGCACAAGCCAAGAAAACGTGCTAAAACCAGGTTCTGAACGAGAACCGCTGCTATAGAAATCTGTAAAATGTTTATTAAACCATTCATGGACGAGTACCTTCTTTCTTGTCACGGAGATAGGTGATTAAACCCATTACCAGTGCAATGGCAAAAAATCCTCCCGGAGCGAGTACAAACGCCGCCATAGGCTCGAACCCTGGAATCACCAAAAGTCCCCAAATTTGATTACTGCCAAGAACTTCTCTGAACAAGCTCAGGATGCTTAGTGCGAATGTAAAACCAAGCCCCATCACCAAACCATCAATTACCGAACGAAAAGGATTGTTTTTGGACGCGAAAGCCTCAGCGCGCCCCAAAATAACACAGTTTACCACAATAAGGGGAATAAAGATTCCTAATTCACGGTTAAGAGTGGGGAAGTGGGCCTGTAAAATAAGCTGCAAAATAGAAACAAAAGTGGCAATTACTACTATAAAGCATGGAATTCTGACCTTAGCCGGTATCCATCCCTTAATAAGTGAAATAATTATATTGGAGCAAAGGAGCACAAAAGTAGCGGCCATTCCCATTCCAAACCCATTTTGCACAGAAGTGCTGACAGCCAGAGCCGGACATAATCCAAGAGCAAGTATGAGTATAGGGTTCTCTTTAACCACTCCACGTTTTATTTCTTCAGAAAACATATTTACTCAGTCCCTTTCAATGCTTTGACATAACTTTTTACTTTTTCCTCCACTCCACTGACTACTGCATTGGTAGAGATTGTAGAACCAGTGATTGCGGTTACACTATTGTTTTCTTTGAGCTCATTTCGCTTATCCTGGTCGAGGTTATGCCATTCACCCGATGAATTGTTTATAGTGATTGGCAAAAGAGCTGAGAGTCCTTTGAACTGTTCAGTAAACCATGGTTCATTTTCTTCTGATGAGCTGAAAAGAAATGTCCAGATATATTCAGAAGAAGCCACCTCTTCGACCCTTGAACCCAGCCCCGGGGTTTCCTGTTGTTCAAGAATGGTCATCCCGGTGATTGTTCCTTCAGGATCAACACCTACCATATATTTAATATCGCCAGAGTAACCCATTCTGCTAACTTCAAAAGCATAATTCAAAACTTCACCATCATCACAAACACCTACCCAGTACTTTGAAGGTAAAATTCCCTCTCCTGATTTTTCCTTTATAGTAATACCCTCAGGAAAAACAGCTTGCAGTGATTGTTTTTGAATAAGTTCATTTTGATACGCTATTTGTTCTCTTGTACTATGATTAGTTATTCCAATAGCCAAACCAGCAACAAGCGATATAGCCATAAGAGCCAATGCAAGTTTAATTACGTCAGTCACGTTTCATCACCTCGCCATAGATTTTTGGTCTGGTGTACCTGTCGATAAGAGGTACAATTAAATTCATTAAAAGAATAGAATAGGTAACACCTTCAGGATAACCGCCAAATTTCCTGATTGTAAAAGTAAGAACACCACAACCAATACCAAAAATGATTCGACCTTTTGGAGTAATGGGTGATGTAACCATATCAGTTGCCATAAAGATGGCTCCCAGTAACAGCCCTCCAGCAAGAACATGATAGGTGGGAGTGATTAAAGATGCTGAATTAAAGAAAGATCCAGAACCATTTGAGAGCCAAAAAAGAATAAATACTGTACCGATATAGCTAAGTGGAATTCTGATATCGATAATTCTTTTCCAAACAAGGATTAGGCCGCCCAAAAGAAGGGCTATTGCGGAAGTTTCTCCAATACAACCACCTACATTACCTATTGATAAACTTCTAAGAGCGGAACTAAAAAGTTGTGGATCAAAGTTGCCTGCAAGAAATGCATCCTTGATATTGCTAAGCGGCGTTGCTCCACTTACCCCATCTATACCACTTATTGAACCAAAGAAAGGGGCGTTAAAATTGGTCATTGCAGCCGGGTAGCTTGCCACCAAAAACGCTCTTCCGGCAAGTGCGGGATTGATAAAGTTGCTTCCAAGGCCACCAAACGCAAGTTTTGCCAATGCAATGGCGAAAACCGAACCGATTACCGCTGTCCACCAGGGAAGTGTGGCAGGAAAATTTAAAGCCAGAAGAAGGCCGGTTAAAACAGCACTGTAATCTTTTATAGTACATGGACGTTTGAAATATTTGTTTATAAACCACTCTGTTCCAACAGCACTTCCAACACTTACAACCGTAAGCATGATAGAACGCCAGCCAAAAAATATCACCGATGAAACAAATGCCGGCATAAGTGCCAAAATAACCCACTTCATGATCTCAGGCACCGCCATAGGCTGTCGGATATGGGGAGAAGTAGAGAGGTGTAGCAGCATCTTTTCATCCACCTGCGGTGAAATGGACTGCTGGTTTTGATTTGAAGTAGTTGTTTTAGGTACAGTTGTCATAGAGATTGTAATCCTCTGTATGTAAGCTTATTTTTTCTGCTCTGTGTTTTGAGCTGCACGTTTTGCCTGTATTTGGTATTTACCAAGCCTTATATAATGAACCAGGTTAATCTTTGAAGGACAAGTATAGGTACATGAGCCACATTCCATGCAGTCCATTAGATTCCACTCAGCAGCATCATCTAATTTCCCTTTTTCTGCATATTTACAAATTCGTGATGGTATTAGTTTCATAGGACATATTTTTACACACTTTCCACAATTAATACAGGGATATTCTCTGATTCCGGGGGTTTTTTCGTCAAGAGTAAGAAGTCCAGAAGTAGATTTAATCACCGGAACATCAAGCGTAGATAAAGCGATACCCATCATAGGGCCCCCGGTAACCACCTTTTTAAGCATGGAAAAATCCACATCACAGGCCTGAAGTATGTTCATTACAGGGGTACCGATTCGAACCAGCAGATTTTTGGGCGTACGCGTTAGAGGCCCTGTGATCGTAACTACTCTTTGATAAAGCGGCTTACCATCAATTATGGCATCATAAATTGCAAGCGCCGTGCTGACATTTTCTACTACACAACCAATGTCCATAGGTAGTCCGCCCGAGGGAACTTCTCTGGAAGTTACCGCGTTAATTAATTGTTTTTCACCGCCCTGGGGATATTTTGATTTAAGGACTCCAACAGATAAGTCCTTAAATTTGGGATCCGAGAGCTTTTGGGAAATAGCAGCGATGGCATCTGCCTTATTGTCCTCAATCGCTATTGTACACCTCTTTGCTCCCAGAATCTTTCTGGTGATGAGGGCGCCGGTTAAAAGTCCTTCCGTACGCTCGAGCATAAGTCTATGATCAGCAGTGAGGTATGGCTCACATTCAGCACCATTTATAATCAAGGTGTCTATAGGTTTGTTGCTTGGTGGAGATAATTTAACATGAGTGGGGAAGGTTGCTCCACCCATACCAACGATTCCGCAGTTATTAATTTTTTGGATTAGTTCGCCCGGAGCAGCTTCTTTCCATGGTTTCTCAAAGCTTTCTAAAGGTGCAAACTCATCTGTGCCATCGTTTTCGATTTCAACGGCCATAGTTTGCTTGCCCGTAGGATGTGGAAACATACCTACTGATTTCACTGTCCCGGATACCGATGAGTGAACAGGGGCGGATACAAATCCGCCAGCATCCCCGATTGTTTGCCCGATACATACTCTGTCACCGCGTTTAACCACAGCTTTTGCTGGTGCGCCAATATGCTGGGAAAGAGGGATAATCACTTTATCCGGTGCCGCGAATTCCTCTATTGTAAGGCTTTCGGTCTGTTTTTTATTGTGTGGTGGGTGGATACCGCCTTTGAAACTATATTTCTTAAACAAAGAGAAGCTCCTGTTCTGCTTTGGGGTGGGTATCTCCTTAGACTTAACCCGCTATTTAAACAACAAAATGAAGTAATGAAGAAGTTTAAAGTACTAAGGGACAGCTGGCTTAGTCAAGAGTAATGGCCCTGGAGTTGAAATAACTCTAAAATAATCAAAAAAATAATCATTGAACCTGAATTTCGTATTTGAATTTAGATATATTTGATTAAAAAATTTCAGGCAGTTATCTGGCTTACATATACAAAGAACTGGTACAAACGTATTGTGCCTGTGGAACTACCAGTATTAAATGTGATAGGGTGAGATATGGGAAGTATTCAAAAACCATTGAACGTTAAATTGTTTATGGGTATCATGTATCATAAGCGAATGAATTTAAAAGAAATACTTCAGGAAATCTGTGAGGAATTTGGACAGCAGGACCGTTTTTTGGGTCCCGTTGATTTTGAGTGGTCTCACTACTATGAACAGGAAATGGGAAAAGACCTGCTAAAATATTATACCACCTTTTCGACTCCAATTGATAGAGATCAACTCCCTTCAATAAAACTTTTTACGAACCAGCTTGAAGCTAAATGGGCTAAAAATGAATGCAGAGCGGTAAATATCGACCCCGGATACATCGCAAGAGATAAACTGGTACTGGCTTCAACCAAAGATTTTTATCATCGTTTGTATCTCTCAGACGGGATTTTTGGCGAAGTGACTCTTCATTACAGAAAAGGTGTTTTCAGATACTTTTCCTGGACCTATCCTGATTACAAGGAACCAAAAATCGTAAATTTTCTCGAAATGGCCCGCGCTGATCTTGTTCATGATCTAAGAAACCAGGGTTAAGATTTGTTAGTGACTCCTTTTTGCTTATCGCATATTTTTTTGTTAGATTTATAGTACTAAATTACCAAGAGCATACTTGGTACATGATAGGGTAGTGAAATTACAAAAAAAGAATTTAAGTATTATAATAAGATGGATGAATAGTTCTTTGCATAACTGTATCATAGTAGTATAACACTAATGATGATGAATGATTTTGTCACAAAATTTGCATCAATGGTCTGTTTTGAAAACATCGCGACCAATTCATAAAATTTGTAAGTGGGTGAGGTGAACAATGCCTGAATCATTAAGAAATAAATATATACCAGCATCTGCTATATCCGTTTTGCTTGTAATTGGCTTACATGGAAAATTATTTGCCGACGATATACAGAGCAGCATTGAGGGGATATTCAGTAATTATGATCTAAATTTTGCGCTGATTATGTTTGTAGCAGGTGTTTTATCTGGTCTTGTTCCGGTTGGAATTATATTAGAGCTACGAAGAAAGGGAAAGAAAAAGAAAGATATAATCGATTCAAAACTACGGCAAAAAATCGAAAAGGAAGAAAACGAGAGAATTAGAAAAATTGTCATGGCTCAGGTTTATTGTGATATAAAAACACAGATAGAAAAACATGAATGGCAGAGAATCGAAAATGAGGTTAGGGAAAAATTGCACAGAGAGGCAAAAAGGAAAGTCTCTGAGGATAAAAAAAAAGAAAGTGAACTTTCGCGATAGAGTTTCTTGTTGAAAGACGAGATAGTGGCAAAAAACGGAGACGGTAATGTACATAAGTTCAATAGGTCAGGATTCACACCGGTTTGAAACAGAAGACGTAAGCAAACCCCTCATACTTGGAGCAATAAAAATCCCACAAAGTCCGGGGCTAAGTGGAAACAGTGATGCTGATGTTGTCTTACACGCAATAACTAATGCTATATCGGGAATTAGCGGTGTAAATATACTTGGCAAAGTAAGTGATGATTTATGTCTTAAAGAAGGCATAAAAGATAGTAAAGTTTACCTTCAAAAAGCTCTCCAAACATTAGAAAACACTATTATCAACCATGTATCAATATCAATTGAATGTAAAAAGCCTAAACTTTCAGATCATATTTCAGAGATGAAAAAATCTGTAGCACAGTTACTATCACTACCGGTTAGTAGTGTAGGTATCACCGCTACAACAGGAGAGGGACTTACCGGTTTTGGAAAAGGTGAGGGGATACAGGCTCTTGTTATTCTCTCAGCTCAAAAGTGTAGTTAAAAACACCTATGGGGTTATAATTACTCTCTGTTTAACCCTCTGGCTACTGCTATTTGATACACTAAATTGCACAAAAATATAATATAAACCAGGAACAATGGTTTTCCCATGATCATTCTTTAAAGTCCATTGATAATGGTCTTTAAAATTCTCAACAATGGCACGGGACCCGAAGCTGGAAAGCGATCCAACAAGAGCGCCATCCATGCTGTAAATTCTAATATCGTTAATTCTCTCTCCTCTTATATGGACCGCTCTTTCTGAAGCAGATAGTTTTGCCCTGGTTGGAAAAATTCGAGGCGTTTTGTCATCCTCATTATTCTCTGCCATCTCTGATTTAAGTACAGCAAAAACACCCGGCTCGTCAATTACAATAATCCAGCTATAAGCCGTATCTAAATCGTTTATAGTTGATTCTACCTGCTGCCATTGGTTTTCGTTATGGTTCCATTTATTTAAATCAACTGATTTAAATACTGGATCCACTAACTCTCGTTTTACTCTTATTTCCAGTTCCATACTACACTGTTCTGCCCAAATGAGGGGGAAAGAGATTTCAAATTGTTCAGATAAAGCAGCATAGGAGTGTTGATCTTCCAAAGCAGAGTCCAGAATCGATATTTCCGGAAGCCCTCTTAACTTTTCGTTTGCATGTAAATAAAAACTGGCAGAACTGTTAGTAGTAGGGGAAACAACTTTCAAACGTGCTGTGTCATTTTGATCGTAACTAACAGGATTTATCTCAAAATGGTTACTAAAGTCGATACGATTAGTTGAATCAGCATTAGATACAACCAGCACTACACTTTCATAACTTTTCCATTGCGGGATGGTGAGATCTGCGGTATGAATATTCCCTTTAGGAACAGTAATAATTTCACTTCCATGTTCAGTGTTTTTAATCACCCGTGCACTCCAAAGCGGAAAAGCTGGACTAAGGCGTTGGTCTAAATCTGCCCTAACATTAAGAAACAGGGTGTCATTATGGTGCTCTTGTGGTTCGAGGGAAGTGATTGCCATTGCATAGGGAGAGATTGTTTGCCTAATCAGATCTTTATCAATTAATTCGGGGCTCCATGAGCTCATAAGTTCAGCATCACTTACAAACCGCCCATCTGTAGCTCTATCTCCGGTAAAATAACTGTGGGCGTGAAAATCATTAAGAATATCAGCCCAGTTGCGGGTAAACTGCGAAGATACTTCCTGTAAATTACGGTGAAAGGACTGTTTTTGTTCATAATTTCTCGTGTGAACATTTTTAATAAAATCAATGACATTTTCGCCCACAGCTTTTTCAAAAAGAAATTTCGTCAGCAATGAATTAGTGTAAATGGCTTCAGTGCTGAAAAATGGCATAGTAGGATTTAAAAAGAAGTCGTTGGCATATTGCAGGTAATCATTAACATAACCAAAAGCAAGATCCTCCATGAGAACCGCGGTGCCCTCTATCCAGGAAACGGGAAAGTGGTCAAGATAAATATTTCCTTGCACATCCCAGGTCATTGCGTATTGTACAGCATGAAAAAGCTCATGCGCACAGGTAACCCTTACAGCGTCAAAAGGGTTTTCATTGTATCCATACTCTGCCCATGATGGATCAGACCAGTCATTGTTGATTTCAATAAAGCTCATGAACCCGGGAAGACCTTCCCCTGCCTGATCCCTTACATGTGTAATACCATAATGACCGTAAGCTTGTTCTCTAACTACGACTTTGTACTGTGGGGAGGGAAGAGAGTCACTTCTGTAGGCTATAGGAGCAGGGAATCCAAAACGCTCCACAATCATTGACCAGGAACTATCCAGGGCAAAAGCTACTTCGTCTATGTAATCAGGTACACCGCTTGGACCATCAGTTCTGTTACGCCAGTGCTCATCAGACCCGTAGCCGAAACTATCTGTTACAGATACACTATCCGCTCCGCTGGTTGTATAGAATATTTCAAAGAGCCCACGGGGTGAAATATGAGACTGAAAATTTGGGGGTATGCTGGTCGCGGCTTTATACAGCGATTTAAATTCGGGACTAAGTTGATCCCAAATGCGAGCGAGATGTAAATAATCATACTCAGGTATCTGATCCTTCTTTACAGGAAAACGGTCAGCAGGAGACCTCATCGCACGATGTGTTAAAAATGGAGTCAGCCGTCTTTCAAAACTTCGTACATCGATGTGGGAATGATTATTAATGCAGCTTTGATCATTAAAACACCGATGCCGGACCTTGGCCTGCGCCGGCAAATTTAATAAAAGGAGAAGAAAAGTTATAAGGAAAGCTTTATTCATAACCATAGAAGCAGATTACGCACCTGAAACTTACATTGTTTTTATTTTGTTATCTAAAAATATTTTACCGCATACCAAGGGATGTAGAAAACTTATACAGGATCTTTATAGTTGAAGTAAAAAAAAAGCGGACACTGAAAGTGCCCGCTTACGTTTGGCTGAAACCCTTAAACTCGGTATTCTGCTTCAAAATTTGGGGAAGATATCAGCAGAACTGTAGCACACAAGGGAGGTGCAAAGAGCTTTGGGTATTTCTATATACTCTATCGGTACTATGATTTATGGACTTAAGTATTTTTTTTTAATTACCGGTAACTCTTTATCTAATTAGATTATACCAGCTTTTTTCTGTGATCTTCACCTGCTATTCAAGTTATGGCATGTTTTGGTTGCACAAAAATACAGTAATGGCATTTGCTTTTGACCCCTGATCTTTATCATCAAAAAAGAGGTTTGTGCATCCTTTTTTCACAGTAAAAGGTCAATTTTCCTTTAAAACCATAGATTCAAAATTCTTAGACAGTGATTTAAGTCCCGGAATTTTATCTCTATAGCTTTGGAAAAATTCATAGGCTTCTGATTGCATGCCTGAAGCTTTTGCAGTATCGATAAGATTAAGATAGGTGTCGTGTTCAACAGGGTTAAGCTTAATAGATTCACAGAAACAATTGTATGCCTCTTTATAACGTTTTTGATAGTAATGGATAATTCCCAGGCCACAGAAAGCCTCTGCATTTGGCCCCTCTTTTTCTAAACTCCGGGAGAATTTATCAAGAGCCATGTTTAAGTTCCCACTATTGAGCTCATTACGAGCCTCCTCACAAAGAGCGTTATGTGTTCCTATCTTAAGGGCCCGTGGAGTGTAATAGATATCTTCACCGAACTTTATGATACTTTCATAGATAATCTTTATCTCAGGAGAAATACTTCCCTGTTTTACCGCTTTTTGGAAATAGGGAATTACCAGCCGTACCTTTTTAAGTTTAAGAGCGGCATCGAAGAGATTTAAGAGCGCATCACTGTAACCGGGATTAAGTGTTACTGAGCGCATGAACATTGTATAGGAATCCTGCCAGGCACGTCTTAACCATGCAATGATCCCCATACTATTATAAGCACGCCAGTTTTGGGGGGCATTGTTGATAATTTCTATTAAAATAGCTGCAGCTGATGAAAGATCATTGCGCACGATTGCATCTTCGGCTTTAATGTTTTCTTCTAAAAATTTTTCACTCATACCTAAAATCCGCAGTTATTGGTGAAATCATATTACTTTAAATCTAGTACTATATTAACATCATTGGATAGAGTATGCTACAATTTTTTGAGATATCATTTTGATTTAAAAGGGAATTATGAAAAAAAGTGAGTAGGAGGATCATTTGAGTTTTGAGTGTTCCCACCACTTTTGGATAGTACTTTCCTTCATTCTGCGGTGGATAAATGATCTTAGATATCAAAGACGAGCTCTTTTAGAGCTAAATAAACAATAATTACCCAATGGATTTCCTGCGCTTCCTGGTTATGCTACTATATTGATATCGTTTATGTTACGTATTGGCACTTCATCTCATAGTTAAACTTCTTACTACGCCTGTTCACCTATGGAGTAGCTTCATTTTAAATTGAAATGAGACAGATCATCTATGGAGTAGCTCCATTTTAAATTGAAATGAGACAGATCACCTCTGCATTAGCTTCATTTTAAATTGAAATGAGACAGATCACCTCTGCATTAGCTTCATTTTAAATTGAAATGAGACTGATCACCTACTGAGAAGCTTCATTTTAAATTAAAATGAGACTGATCACCTGCTGAGTAGCTTCATTTTAAATTGAAATGAGACTGATCACCTACTGAGTAGCTCTATTTTAAATTGAAATGAGACTGATCACCTCTGCATTAGGTTCATTTTAAATTGAAATGAGACTGATCACCTCTGCATTAGCTTCATTTTAAATTGAAATGAGACTGATCACCTCTGCATTAGGTTCATTTTAAATTGAAATGAGACTGATCACCTCTGCATTAGCTCTATTTTAAATTGAAATGAGACTGATCACCTACTGAGTAGCTTCATTTTAAATTGAAATGAGACTGATCACCTCTGCATTAGGTTCATTTTAAATTGAAATGAGA
>JARUKZ010000061.1 GCA_029688955.1 Chitinispirillales bacterium ANBcel5
CAAAAGTAGGTATGCGCCTGGTAATACCCACAAACGAACCCCCGCCTGCAATACCTGACAGTTTACTAGAGAAATATCCTTTGGTGGAGGAAGTGGCAGAAAAATAAAATAGTGTCCAACAGGGCAGTTACTACCGATATACACCTGCCCGGTGTATATCAACTGGCTTACAGCTCTGCAACATGCCCTTACAACCATAATTCTCTCTCCTTTTCCTATTAACTTCCCGCCAACTTAAAATTTAAATTGATTTCCTCTACCTATCTATTTATATTATTCTCTGATTATCAAAGTAATTGTTGCTGTTACCCTTCCAGGGGAAATAATTCTTTTATACTAACTCATAACCCTGAGAGATAAACATATGAAAACAAAATTCTTATTGCTGGCACTTTTGGCCGTGGCGTTTGTGTTGCAATGTGCCTCACCAAGTGATCCTTTTGAGAATCCAAACATGGTTCGCATAGAACAATTATCCTCTCTTCATGAGCAGGAATACTCTGTGGGTGATTCTATTAAAATTATCTATGAGGTGGATCTGCCGCATTTATTGGATAGCATTGTTTTTTCTTTTGAGGATAAGCGTATCGTTTTGGAGTGTGATTATGAGAGAGCCAAAACCGATACAATAGAAGTAGGTATATCTATTGAACAGCCCGGTAATTATGAGATTATCATCACTGCTATACTAAAAGATGGTTCAGAACGTGAAGCTGGTTCAATTCGTGTAATTATAGATGGGCCGGTAAGGGATGACCAGGACGTTTATTGGACTCAGGGTTCCTACAGAGATACTCTTTATGAAGGAGAGGTGCTGAAGCTGCAATTGGATAATCTCCTTTCAAATGAGGGAAATAAAGCGGTAGAATTTACCATGCTAGATGATCAGGAACGTGTTGAAATAGAGGATAAGATACTTTCCTTTGATGCCGCAGTAAGAGATTCGGGGTTATATTTGTTCTCTGTTGAGTTAACATCTGGAGAAGAATATGATACCTTAATGTTCATACTACGTGTTGATCCAAAATACCACACCCTTTTGACTCTGGACTCCGAAGATAGTGGGAGTGTGATTATTGAACCTCAACGAGAGGCGTACAGACTTGGTGATACTGTAGTGGTAAGAGCTGTACCAGAGGATGGTTATTCCTTTTTCGCATGGAGAGAGGGAGTCATGGGGTATCATGATGAGATGTATATCATTGTCACTGAGGATCTGCAAATATCGGCACTTTTCCGGGAAGGTGAAAGCAGAGGATGTATACTGGTTGACGGTGGCAGCATAAATGAATTTATGAAAACCTACGCCCCCCAATCTATGCGACCACAGATGTTATGTTTAGAACCTGTGATGTATGAAGATGATAGAATACGTATCAGTGGAAATGTTCGAATTGTAATTCAATAAAGCGTTTGGAGGATAAAATGTACAGAGTGTTTTTGGGTATGTTATGTATTGCAGTGTTAAGTTCACAGAGTTTTGCACAGAGCAGCTCTGCAGTGGAGTTTTATGATACTGATGGAGATGAGCCGATATCCAGAATAGGCTGGGAGGGAGATTCTGAAGAGGGTACCTTTTTTATAGAGAGCTCAGATGAAGAGGGAAGAGTAGAGGTGAAGGGTGGAGATATAACTGCAGATGGAACTGTTACTGCAGAAAAGTTTGTAGGTGATGGCAGTGGTCTCACAGGAGTTCCCTCTGGTGGTGGTTTCGAGTACCAATGGGATGAAACAAGTATCCGTATAAAAGATGCAGATGGCGAATGGGGAGAGTGGGTTGACCTTAGAGGTGAAACAGGTCCTCCTGGAACAGCTGCTGCATTGGATTATGAATGGGATGAAACAAGTATCCGTATAAAAGGTACCGATGGTGAATGGGGCGAGTGGGTTGACCTTAGAGGGGAAGCAGGTCCTCCAGGAACAGCTGCCGCATTGGATTATGAATGGGATGAAACAAGTATTCGCATTAAAGGCACCGATGGTGAATGGGGAGAGTGGGTTGATCTGAAGGGTCCGGAAGGGCAAGCAGGAGAAGATGGTAGTGACGGTATAAGTGTAGTATCTTCCAAAATTGAGAATGATACCCTTTATTTGGAACTATCTAACGGCTCTGAGCTAAAGGTTGGTCATGTGCGGGGGGCACAGGGAGAAGATGGTAGTGACGGTATAAGTGTGGTATCTTCCAATATTGAGAGTGGTACTCTTTATTTGGAACTATCTGACGGCTCTGAGTTAGATGCTGGTCATGTGCAGGGACCACGGGGAGAAGATGGTAGTGACGGTATAAGTGTGGTATCTTCCAAAGTTGAGAATGGTACTCTTTATTTGGAACTATCTGATGGCTCTGAGTTAGATGCTGGTCATGTACAGGGACCACAGGGAGAAGATGGTAGTGACGGTATAAGTGTGGTATCTTCCAGTGTTGAGAATGGTACCCTTTTTTTGGAACTATCTGACGGCTCTGAGATAAATGTTGGTCATGTACAGGGAGCTCAGGGACCTGTGGGACCACAAGGACCTCCTGGAATTGAGCCCTGGGTAGATAGCTTGTCGAAAGTGGTTCTGCCAGAAACCCGAGACCTTGAAATATATGGCGAGACTAATTTTAAAAATACAGTACACATAGAACCGATTAGCACTGGACCAAACGTTGATCTCATAGTGGGAAATGATGCAAGTGACCTTGTAATTAGAGGTGGTAATAATACTGGGCCTTCGGGAATAATAGACTTTGGTTCAAGAATGCGCTTTAGATCGTGGGATGCAAGGGGTTCAACCGGGTCTAGTATAGAAATGAATGCAAATTCAAACGAAATTAGTCTCAATGGACCTTCTGGAATTATAGACTTTGATTCAAGAATGAGCATTAGTTCGTCTCATGGAATGGGTGGAACCAGTTCAAGAATAGATATGGATGCAAATTCAACCAGAATTAGCCTCAGTGATGGAAGCACTAATTGGATTAACATGAGGGGTGCAACAGCAACACCGCTTACTGTTAATGGAAATATTAGTGCTGATAATATTGCGACCAGTTCTGACTTACGTTGGAAAAGGGATGTAGCTGATTTTGACAATGCTCTTGCCAAGATCAATTCATTAAGAGGTGTTACCTTTAATTGGCGAAAAGAAGATTTTCCAGATAAAAACTTTCCAGAAGGCCAAATGGTAGGGTTTATTGCTCAGGAAGTTGAAGAAGTTTTGCCTGAAGTGGTTGTTACTAATGATGATGGTTACAAAACAATGTCTTACGATAAACTAACGGCAGTTCTCACAGAAGCGGTAAAAGAGCAGCAAACAATCATTGATTCTCAAAGTGAGATGATCCAATTACTTCAAAAACGAATAGAGCAGATTGAAAAAACATTGGAATCACACTAATAATTATAATTAGTATATTCTTCCCACTTCGGGTGGGGAGAATATAAACAGGGTACATAGTGATTCAACATTAATTGTTAAATTCATTTCTGAACCTAACTATTCCTCCTCCCCCCCCCCCCGAAATCATTTTTTGTACAAACGCGCAGTGTTACTCCACTATTTTTATAACTATTGACTTGTTCACTCTGTTCGTTTAAAAAGTTACCCGTTCCATAAATATCGGCTGTCCGCGTAAATACTCAGTAATCCTTACCTTTAATGAAGTAGTAAAAACTACCAATGTATCATTGGTACACCTGCTATAGTGTTGTCCGGTTAGCAAACTTATACTCTTTGTACAATCTCAGAAAATATTGCGCCACTCAGGCCTACTATGATATAAATTCAGTAGAACTTTACTGGCAGAATGTTAAAATTCTGTAATATGACACTCTCATCCCCTAAACACTATTATAAAGGTAACTAATTTCATGGTCAAATTCGGTGGCATCGATGGTTGCAGGGGTGGATGGTTTATCATCTTCTTTGATAGTGATAGGGGATGGAGTTGTGCGCTGTATCCAAATCTTGAAAGCTTGTGGCAAGAGATGAAGAGCGCATCACTTCTGCTTATCGATATCCCAATCGGACTACCGGAAGCAGCTGCTAATGGC
This sequence comes from Chitinispirillales bacterium ANBcel5, assembly GCA_029688955.1. Lineage (NCBI taxonomy): Bacteria > Pseudomonadati > Fibrobacterota > Chitinispirillia > Chitinispirillales > Chitinispirillaceae > Cellulosispirillum > Cellulosispirillum alkaliphilum. The sequence continues at coordinate 4,038 of JARUKZ010000061.1, forward strand.
AGAGAGTGTGATCATTTAGCACGAAAAATCTTAGGCGGTAGGAGTGGATCATCACTATTTCCTGTACCGTGCCGAGAGGTGCTACGGTGTAAAAATTACACAGAAGCTAACAGGGTAAGCCGCCAATTAGCAAACAAAGGACTTTCGGTTCAGAGCTGGAACATAGGACCTAAAATAGTGCAGGCAGATACTTTACTGCGAAAAAGCAAGAGCGCACGTTCGGTCTTCAGAGAGTCTCATCCGGAGCTATGCTTCGCAAAACTTTCCGGGAAACCCCTAACTTACAAAAAAAATACCCCTTCCGGTATTGAGGAAAGGTTAGCCATACTGAAAAGCCATGATCCATCTGTTTTGGTTGCCGTAAATGAAGCCCTGGAGCGTTACAGAAGAAAGGTAGTAAGAAAAGATGATATCCTTGATGCCGCGGTTCTTGCTCTGAGCGCGGGTGAAAAGGGAAGAGTTCTGTCTATTCCGGAAAAAGTACCCAAAGACCGGTATGGGCTCAGAATGGAAATCACGTATCGTGAAAAATAAGTAGCAACAAGCCCTGATACAGTGCCATGCAGTTTAAAACCGGATGATACGTTGCAGTCTTAAGGAGGGGTGAAAACATCCACCCCTCAGTTGAACCGCACCACCATCAAGTTATTTCAAGGTGATAAAGGAGTTTGCTTGTGAATTACCGTAATGCATACGGAGTATATAATTTCCGGCGGATATATCGTTTAGTGTGAAAGAATAAGAGCCGGCATCTCTGTTTCTCAAATCAACTTTTGCCACCGTTTTACCTCTAAGATTAACTACATCGATTTTGAGATCAGAAGCGTTGGTCATCTCAACATTTACTCTTCTTCCGGATACCCTAACCATAGGTGCAAGTGTGTTTACTGAGGAACCACTCCTTGAGTTTCTTATGATTGAGGTTGCTTCAGGTACGCTTGCAAGTGATACATGTGCTTCATCAGCAGCTGTTCCCCAGGAGCTACCTTCGCTGTTAAAATCAAACAGTACTTCATCGTCGAGTTTCACATCGTTGAAATAAATCGTTCCGGTGTAAGAATCATCATATGCCCAGTACTGGAAGAGTATCTCCCTGACATCGCTGAGATCATCTGCCCCAAATGCTGTTACTGGAATGGTGATTGTCACCCATTCTCCTTGTGTAATGGTTGAGAGGTCGATTACCTCTTCTGATGCCGGACTCCAGGTCCAGGCATCAGAAACTTTGATAACTGGTTGAAGTTGCAAATTAGTTCCACTTCCTTCTTCAACGAAGATATCTATGTGTACATCGGTAGTAGCTGAAAAATTACCAGAAAACATGGTTCCGAGTTCAAAATAACCATCATCACCAACGGGGGTAGGTAGATCGGTAAATTCAACTTTCATTGCAAGATCTCCGCTAAGCCACTCAACTTCTACATCTTTGATCATTATATCATCTTTGTAATTGTCAAACATGTGTTCGAGAGCGGGGGCGGTGGTGGAGAAATCACCAAAAAAGTCAGAATTACCTTCGGTCATAGACCAGCTTAAGGCACCTGCGTACCCTTTATCGTAGGTATGCTGGTAAGCGTCGATAATGCTTTTGGTGGTCATAAGCTGCTGCTTTGGACCTTGTTCTCCCTCTGTCCAGCCTCTTGCCATAAACTCACCAATAAGTACAGGGCGGTCCATATTCCAGTGGCTTGCGGGATTGTGAAAGGGGGATACGTTTTCACCATACCACTCAGGATAGTAATGCATCATATAGAAGTCAAGCCAGCCATTTTCATCTCCACCAGCATTGATCAAAGCTTCATCACTATACATGGTATGATAGGTGGGGTTAGCCATACCAGTTGAAACCATTTTGTTGGTATTGCTGCGAACAAAACCGGCGATCCTGTTGGTGATCCGTAATATATCATCTTGTGTAATTTTTTCTACAACAGCGTCCCAACCAGCTGATGCAAGCATCCCTTCCGCTTCATTAAACACCTCCCAGCACATAATCGCAGGGTGATCGCCCACGGCTTCCAGGATGGGGCCAAGACCATTTTCAAGATAGGTATCAAGGTTTTCGGGAACTGTAAGGAATTGGTGATTACTCTCAAGATCAAAGTCGCTATACTCTGATTTCGGTGGTTGGTCTCCCGGTACCAGCAAATCAAAGGAGAACAGACACATCGAAACCACTACACCGTAAGCGTAAGCGGTGTCCAATGCCTGCCGCATATTCTCGATGGTTCTTGAGCCAATCCCTGTCACCTCACCATCGGAGTTGATCGTTGGACACCGGGAAGCATCGGTGTGAAGCCACCACCGTACCGCGTTACCACCGGCACTTCTGATCTGACGAATCTTGTTTCTGAAAGCATTGATATCAAGCCTTGTATCTCCCACATCATTGGCAAAATCGATCCAGGCGATATTCATTCCCGAAATAAATCTCCTCTGGCCATTGATGACAAGCCAGTTACCATCCATTGAATCCTGAACAGTTTGTGGTGCTACATCAGCAAATACACACATACTCAGAGCTATAACTAAAAGTATAGCCTTTTTTGAAAATGAACCCATAACAACTCCTCTTAAGCGGTTAATTGAAACAACCTTCATCTGTTTCCATCGCAAAACAATATAGTTAAACTTACTGCTGTTTAGAGCGGTTTTGGGGATACCTCCCTTTTTTTCCGTTGGCATAAATGACAACTAACCCGATCCCAAACCGTATACCTCCCTTTTCCCTTTTAAGTGACTATATTCATCTGCTCCACCGGGGTATAAAGCTGGTTCGCACAGTGAGCTCTAACATTTATGGGGCCTTATTCTGAGAGATATTTCTCAAGAATTGTAATCAGTGTTTTCTGGTTAAGAGGTTTTTCAAGATAGTCATTCATACCACAATCGAAGCATTTAGCCCGCTCTGTATTGTCCGTTGATGCGCTGAGTGCTATAACAGGGCATAAATTCCCTGCATCCTGCTCAATTTCTCTTATTGCACCTGTTGCGGCAAAACCATCCATCTCCGGCATTTTTATATCCATGAAAATTATATCCGGGTTATGCTTTTTATAGTGTTCAACCGCCTTAACTCCATTTTCTGCTTCTATAACAGTGGATCCGGGGATAAGGTTTTTTAGTACAGTTTTTATAAGCACATTGTTCAGTAAAACATCATCCACGACTAAAATGGTTGGATATTTCTTGCAACTGATTGTTTCTGTATGGGTTATCTGTTTACTTTCCTTATCTGAATCAGTGTGATTTTTGGTTTGGACGATATTTTTAATACAGTTTATCATTTCACCAGTCTTTACCGGTTTGACAACTTTAAACACAATACCAAGATCGTCCATTTTTTCATCAGATATTTCATTAAACGCGGGATTATAGAGGAGAATAACAGGCAATACCTCTGATGTTACTTTGAGCTCGCTTCTTATTTGCTCTACCGTTTCTATACCATCTGTATCGGGCATATTGTAGTCAATTACAGCAACATCAAAGGAGGGGCTGGTTTTAATTATGTTTAACGCCCTGGTTCCGCTTTCAGCTGTAACAGTTTCTATATCCCATTCCCTGTATCTCTGCTCAAGTATTGTTCTGCTTTTTTCATTATCATCAACTATAAGCGCCCGCTGGATCTTAAGATCAGTTTTAACCTGAACACAACTCTTCGTTATTGCCGGCTTTTTTACTGTGAATGAAAAATCGCTTCCTCTATTTAGCCGGGACTTAACATCAATTTTACCACCCATTTTTTTTACCAGGTTGTTTGAGATGGCAAGGCCTAAACCAGTTCCGCCAAACTTTCTTGAGATTGAGCTGTCTGCCTGTGAAAAAGATTTAAAAAGGTTTTTCTGACCCTCTGGTGAAATTCCGATGCCGGTATCTTTTACCGTGAAAGTATAGTGATAGTAGCCGGGATCGTGTATGTCCCGGGTAGAATACAAAGAAAGCTCTACTTCTCCTTTTTCGGTAAATTTGATTGCATTGCTCAAAAGATTGACAAGAATCTGTTTCATTCTCAACGGGTCTGTTACTGTTATTCGCGGCGTATTGGAAGCAATGTTGAGCAATAATTCGATATTCTTTGATGCCGCGATGAATTTAACAATATCCGCTGTCTCCTCAATCAACTCTACTATATCTGTTTCCACTTCTTCCAGTTCGAGGCGCCCTGCTTCAATTTTGGAAAAGTCGAGAATGTCATTGATTATATCGAGAAGAATTTTGGCGGAAGCGTTTGCGTTTTCGAGGTACTGTCTTTGAACGGCCGTTAAAGTCGTTTTGGCTAAAAGATCGGTAAATCCAATAACACCATTCAGAGGGGTTCTGATCTCGTGGCTCATTGCAGATAAAAAGGCTGATTTAGCTTTGTTGGCACTCTCTGCTTTGACTTTTGCCTTTTCAAGCTCTTCAGATTTTCTCTCAAGCTCCTGATAGGCATTTTTCAATAAAACATCTTTCTTAATCAGTTCTCTGTTTCTATTGGAAACTGATGAAGAAAGTTTTGTCATTTCCAGGTACAGTTGATCAGTTTCTAAGGTATCTTTTTCGCAAACAAACAAAATACCATACTTAGTAATAACTATTTTTGCCTGAAATGAGACAGTTGTTCGGGGAGTTTTTTTGACGGTCAATACGCCGTTAAAATTTTCTGATAAGGATTTTATTTTACTGAAATCCGGATTAACAAAAATAGCGCTGATATCTACGTTTGCGTGGTCAAAAAATCTTCTGAAGCCATCATTTGCGTAAATCAGCTCGTTATCGTGATTGATTAAGAAAACGATGATATTTTGGCTTTCGTTAACCAACTGTTCAAAATTAATTTCATCTTTCCAGTACATAGTTATGCAAAGCAACTTTCTTATAAGCTAATGTTTTTAAGTATACACGATGATAAAAGTCAAAGTGCATTAGCCGCGCTTAGAATTATCATTTTCTGTTTCGGTGATTAATTCTTCCACCTCGAAAACATCTTTTAGGTAGACTACGTTGTTGAAATGTTCAGAAATCACTTTGCCGGATTCTATGAGACCCTGCCCACCGATCAATATAGTTACATCGGTATGATTTCTGATTGTTTTGATTTCGTGTAATAGTACAGGCATATTGGACGTTATGCTCAATGAGAGGCAGATTAAATGAGGCTTTATTGTTTCACAAAATGTAATCAGGTCTGTTATGGGTGTTTTGGCACCGGTAAAAAATGTATCCCAACCATGTTTTTCAAACGTATCTGCAACCATTCTGCAACCTAGCTGATGCTCTTCATTTTCCACACTGGACAGTACAACATTTCTCCCTTTTCTCTGTAGCGAAACCATTCCCGGGAGAAGCTCATTCATAAGGTCTTCTACTATTGATGTGGCCATATGCTCTACTGCCACATTAAGCCTTTGCTGCTCCCATTCATACCCCACCTTATACAAGCTGGGTTTAAACAAGTGCTCGTAAAGGGTGCTGATATCGGTGTTTTTACTCAAAAAGGCGCTTATTATAGCACTACAGAGCTCTTTATTGCCACTTATGAGGGCATTATAGAATTGATCGAAATTGATGGTAGTTTTTTTCATAAATTGAAAACAGATCCGACTAAAGATAGGTGCATGGTTAATACCAAAGTATAAAGTGTTTTTTTGGGAAATTCAATGGTAAGATTGGGATGTTTTACTGAGAAGCGGGGCTGGCAAACAAATAGTGCCGGCAAAAGCAGCACTATTTGTTTGAAATAAGAAAACCAGGTATAAGGGGGCAATTATGGGAAATGTTGCTTTTCTGAATACTATCTGCGTAACCCTTCAGATAACCACAACAACTTCCATGTTACTTCACCGATAGCTCTTCGATATCTTTAAGGCGCATATTGAGCGCATCGCATGAGCGGTGAATTTCCAGCACAGAGATAAAGAGCGAAAACATTAGTGCCACTAATGCCCCAACAAAGGTTAACTCCGCTACTTTCTCATACCCCAGTAATAGCAAAAACATGGAGAGGGTGCATAAAAAGAAACTGACCGCGCCTAAAAATTGCATGTTGCGGATAAGCATGATTCGGTTTTGTATACTGCTTATCTGCTTAAGAATAATCTCATCGGGATCTTCCTTGTACTGGCGGTGAAGTTGCCGGATAAGGGCAGCAAGCGCAAGGAAACGGTTGGTATAGGCAAGAAGGAGAAGAGAAATTGCTGAAAAGAGTAGTGTCGGAGTAGTAAGTGTAAACTGCATCGAAAAAACCTCGGTTTCAGTAGCATTTAAACGCGATTTAAATAAGTAACAATAGCAAACATATTGTTTAAGCTGATTTGACCCCCATGTTTTCTACCACTTTGCGGTCAGCACCCTCTAAGATCGCTCGTTGATAGGAAGTGAAGGCTTTGGTGTCTCCGATAAGAATCGCACCAGTAAGCTTATCATCTCTAAAGAACAGTTTTTTGAAATCTGATCCATCACCGCTGCTTTGGCCTACCGCTCCGTTCTCTTCTGATACCTCTCCTATGGAAACAAGATTGATTCCGGCCACTTTTAACTTGGTGGACATAACCGTGCCTTTGTACACTTGTTTCATACCAGCGATATTTTTTGCCACAACCGAAGCCTGTTCATTCGCTGCAGGCCAAATACCATAAATAGTTCCGTTAAATTCTGCTATATCCCCACAGGCATAGATATCTTCATAATTGGTTTGCAAATACTCGTTAACCGTTATTCCCTTGTTTGATTCTATACCACTGTCTTTAATGATAGAAAGATTGGGGCGAATCCCCGCCGAAACAAGGATAAGCTCTGTTGCTGTTTTTTGGCCGTCTTTAAAAAGAATATCGAAACCCTTTTCGTCTGGTACAATCTTTTGAGTCTGCATGCCCAACCTGAACTGTAACCCTTTCTGTTCAAGCTGCCCCTGCAGTATTGACGCGCTTTCCGGATCAAGCTGTCGTGGTAAAAGTCTGTCGAAACATTCGATGATTTCAACCTCAAGTCCTCTGTTTAAAAGGCTGTGCCCTGCTTCTATGCCTAAAAGACCACCGCCTATTACAGACGCTTTCTTTCTCCCTTTGGAGTAATTTATGATACAGTCTGCATCATCTATTGTACGCAGAGTAAAAATCCCCTCAGTTGTGCAGTTAAAGTTGGGAAGAAAGGAGTGGGCTCCTGCCGCAATCACAAGCGTATCGTAATGAAAACACCTTGTATCTTCCAGTATCACACATTTTTCTGAAGGGTTGATAGAGATGACCTTTTGTTCTAAATAGAGCTCTATCTGGTTTTTCTTGTACCAATCCTCTTTTCTGATTATGAGTTTCTCTTTTTCTATGGTACCGGTGAGGTAGTCGATGATTCGTGGACGGGAGTAAAAACAGTAATTTTCATCAGAGATTATATGTATATTCGCTTCCGGTAAGGCTTTGCGTAAATGTCCTGCAGTTAATGCACCAGCAGCACCGTTACCAATTATTACTATATTCACAACCTTAACTCCTGTATTTTAGTAGCTCTACTGCACTCTGTTTTTACCCAATCCAAGTTGATCGCAGTAGGTCGGTTTAAAAACTATTCTGAATAGTTTAAAAATAACTATGTCAGAAAAATAACTCAACAAAACTATTTTGGTGCACTTTGAATTAAACTGCTAGATAGAGTGGGTTGGATATGACGGGTTAAAAGAATGATTTAAACGCAGAGGGCCCAGAGAACGCAAAGGAAAAACGCAGAGGGATGGTCGTTTTTCGAAATAAAATAGAAATGCTCACAATGAAAACCTGCTTTGGACAACAGTGCTCAGGTGAACTTCTAAAAAACGATTTGTGTGGGTGTAAAGCTATTTCAGTAGAATGTCCAACATGATTTTAGGGACATCAATTATAGACTCTGCACTGTAAAAAGGATCTGCAGCGGCTCCACGCGCAAACAGTGGAACCGGATTTTTGGTATGAGATCTGGTAGAGAGGTCTTCAAAATTACCATGATCACTGGTTATAAGTACCGTTGTGTTGCCATCCAGATTTTTTAACAGTGACTCTATAAAGCAGTTTAGAGTGGAACAAAGAGTTTCCGCCTGATTGATATCACATGAATGCCCCAAAAAGTCGGGTAGAAATGATTCATATACCACCAGGTCATGCTTCTGTGATAATGCTCCAATGATATCACCGGCTTTCTGTGGTGAAATACCATTGATAGGGTAATCCACCGTTCTTTGGGTGTATGAGCCGGTTATATCCCATAAAACAGCTTCCGAATTGTTATACTGATCGATTCCGCGCAACGTAACCCCCGCACTTAAGCAGCACAGTGTTGTGACCGATTTTTTACCATCACCAGACTTAACCCGTTCGAAATATTCATTACGGTACGCATTGGCGAAAGTGGCGCTTTTTCCGGAATTAACAGTGTTTAGGAAGATGTTACCTTGATCAATCTGTTGCCGCAGTAATTTACAGGGAAAAGCGGGGCGGTGATATCCAAGAAGTTTCGCGCCATTGACGCCACAAAACAGAGCAATCTGTCCGGTTGCGCTCTGAGGAATACCGTCTACGTCCAGACAGGCATCAATGCCTTTTACAACCGTGTCGTTGCTTCGAATATCAATTCCATCAACTAACGGTTCATCAAGTAGTTCTGTAAATAGTTTGAAGGTATAGATCGGATTTAAAGGTGTCTTTTTTCCCAATCCAAAACCATCAAGAAAAATAAAAATAATCTTCTGTTTGATAGCCACATTTCCTTTGAGTTTCAGTCCTCAGGCTAAACGGTGCCCTGCGCTGTGAGTAGTACGTGTTTGAGGCAATCCTTAGTCAGTGAAAGATCCATTTTTATGGTAAATTAATGCATTTATCCAAAAAAACTCAAATTATCACCTAAAAAAGAGTATACCGGGCGGGTAACTGGAGCGCAAGGGGTATTTCGTTTCCCCAATTTCAGCTGCTATTAATTAGATTATACAGAGCCAGAAAAACTAAGTCAGCAGAAAGGGTATCTGATGAAAAAATCTACGTTCCTGAGTCTAAACATCGTACTGGTAGTTTGTATGGTTTTTTTGAACTGTGTGGGCACTACTAAGCCGCTTATTGATGTATCACAGCATCAGATCTGTGATTCCATCAGATTCAATCAGGTTGGATACCTGCCCTCTGCGCCTAAATATTTCATGGTTGCGGATTCCAGGGCAGATACTTTTTACCTGATTGATACCCTTGGAGTTCAAAGGTATCGGGGGCTTCTTGGTGAAAGCGAACACTGGCACTTATCGGGCGAATCGGTGGCCATGGGTGAGTTTTCATCACATACAGAAGAGGGGGTATACCATATCTATGTGCCTTTAGTGGGGATATCGGCTCCTTTTGAGATCGGGCGTGAAATTTACCAATCGGTTCTTGAGGCCTCTTTAAAGAGTTTTTATTTTCAGCGTGCGTCCCTTGATCTTGAGCCACGGTTTGCCGGTCAGTGGGCACGGGAAGCGGGGCACCCGGATACCGCATGTAAAATGCATCCATCTACCGGCGCGACCGGCTATCGTTCATCACCGGGCGGGTGGTATGATGCGGGTGATTTCGGTAAGTATGTAGTGAATTCGGGTATTACAGTAGCGACACTTCTTTCCTTATATGAACGTTTCCCGGATGTCATTGGTGATAAATTTTCATATATCCCCGAAAGCGGCAATGGTACCAGTGACCTTCTTGATGAAGTAAAGTATCAGCTTGACTGGCTTAAGACTATGCAGGATGATGATGGTGGGGTGTTTTTTAAACTTTCGGGCTTAAACTGGCCGGGTACAGTAATGCCCCATGAGGATACCCAGCCCCGTTATATAATTGGTAAATCTACCACATCCACACTTTGTTTCGCGGCCAATATGGCACAGGCTGCCAGAATCTATCGAAAGACAGACCGTGAATACGCAGATGATTGTCTTGAGCGTGCAAAAAACGCCTTTGCCTGGGCGATGGATAATCCAGCGGTACCGGAGCCTGAGGAAACCGGTGGAAGTGGTGCCTATGGGGTATGGCAGCAGGACTGGATGGATCCCGACTGTAGTGGCGAGCAGTATTTGGTAGAGGGTGATGATGCCTTTAAGGATGAGTTTTTCCTGGCTGCAACAGAGCTTTTTATTACTACGGGTGATAAACAGTATGGCACTATGGTCAGGGAGCTAATGACTGAGATGGAGTTTCGTGATGTTCCTACCTGGTGGGATCTTCAGGGCCTCGCTTACTACTCGCTTCTTACCGCGGATAATACCCTTGAGCAACAGTATCGTGATGTGGCTTTGGAACGGGTGCTTAATCTCAGTGATCATCACATGGAAATTATGTCGCAAAATCCCTATCGTATTCCCTATGAGTGCTTTTTCTGGGGCTCGAACGCGTCATTTTTAAATATCGCGATTCTCTTCTCCTACGCTTACACCCTTTCCGGAGAGATCGAATACTTTCATGCCATGGCCGAGACTATGGATTATATCTTTGGGAAAAATGCCACCGGCTACTGCTTTGTAACAGGTTTTGGTCATAAATCTTCCACCAGTGTTCATCACAGGCAAATTAACGCCGATGGTATTGATGAGCCGATTCCGGGCTTTGTTGCCGGTGGGCCCAATGCTATGATGCAGGATTGTATTACAAAGGTTGACTGGGGAGCCAAATACCCCTATTCCTATCCTGCCCGGGCGTATGTGAATGATAAAAAGAGCTATGCTTCAAATGAAGTGGCGATAAACTGGACCGCACCGATGGTTCACGCACTGGGGTTTCTGATGGCAGCAGAAACGCCCTGAGTGTTGTCGCAGAGGTGCCCTCCTGCGAGGGCATCTCTAACAGTACAGACCGGGATTCAAACCTAAGTTTGGAATCTTTCCCACCT
>JARUKZ010000062.1 GCA_029688955.1 Chitinispirillales bacterium ANBcel5
TAAAGATGAACCCCATTAGCTAAGAGTGAACAGGTCTTTCTGCAGTTCTTTCTACAAAAGCACCTCGTGCGCTTCATTGAAATCACCGCTCTGAATGTGGGCTGCACTACTCCAATTTACCGGTTGTGGCAGATAGGATTCAGAATAGAGTGCTACATTAAAAATAGCAGAAAGAATCAAAATCAGTTTAAGGCGGTTCACGCTGTAGCTCCTAAAAAAGCACCGGATTCAGTGACCATTCAAAAATATCAGTTTCCAGTACCGTAAGGCAACCTCGGCATATCTGCTGCATTCAAGTCAGGTAATCTTTGTGCTGAAAAAGGAAGTGTCAGAGGCTGAAGTCGGACTGGTCAGAAACCGTGTGTTCATCGACAACGCTCTTTGGACCCCTTTTTAAGTATAAGTTCAAAGCTCCGGCTTTTCTATTTCATAGAAATTGCCCTCGTCATCTATTCTAAAGAAATTGGTATATTCACTGATTTCTCCATCTAATCTTTGTTCAGTATCAATACGAATTGTATAGTTTGAGTATACTTCGAAGTGTTTTTTTCTATAGTCGCAATCTTCACATGGTTCTTCCCAAATTGGAGAAACATCTAAACTTGCACTGAAATCAAAATTTTCAAGATGCTCACTTTGAAGATAATACATTATATTATCTCCTCCTGTAAGAACATGTATTTTAAATTTATCCAATTCTGGAGGAAGCTTCACCAATCGTTCATACATGTGAGCATCACCCGTAGGCTTAATTAGTTCAGCATTTTCAAAGTTTTTTGTTGAGTATATTACATTTTTGTGATCTTTACCTGTAAAAGTTTTGTTCTGATCAGAGTTAGTACTTTTATCTGTGATTCGAAACTCGCTGGCTTCGCTCAATAAAATACTATTTGAATTTTGAGAGCATGAATAAGCATTGAAGAAAGAAAAAAATACAAACATACACACAATACATATTTTTAAGTTTACTGAATTAAGAATACCTATTAGCATCAAACAACCTCCAATAATCTCAAAAGAATTTTTTAGACTAAAGTTTTTTCAGAATTACATTGTACAAAATACATATCATTAAGGTATGGCTGAGTATCAAATTCTCGTACATCTAAATGCACCCAAGTAGTAGCTCCAACAGCGGCTGATTCTAAACCAAATTGGTTATTTAACCATCCAAATTGAGGAATCGAATTTCTTATTTGCTTAGGTGCACCAATACATTCACAAAATATTTTTTCCCTCAAAATATCCATATCTTTAACATCCCTTGTACGAGAACCATTTTTGTTGAAATGTATATCCACAGCTTTTCCCATATGGTTTGTTGTTTTTGTCCTTATAGTTGTTGCATTTGCCCAACATCTATAAGCAGAATATATCTGCTTAACCGAATATTCTCCACCCAATTTCACTGTTAAATAAAATCTAGCTGCACTCACAGCCCAAAGCAGTGATTGATGCATTCCGGGGTATTCATAATGATGAAACATTTCTAGTTCAGGTTCGTTATCTCTATACACCCCTTTATACTGTCCATTTCCAAAACCACCGCATTTTCCACATGAGCACTTATAATCATCAACGTTTTCTCTGTACCTTTCTGAAAACTCATCAATTGCTTCCAATGTGTTCACATCAACGATTCCGGTGGAAGTATCCATCCCCATGTAATCACGTTGGAACTGTTTAACACCTTTTTCGGTTAATTCTGTAAACTCTGTGTTGGGTAAAACACCGCCAAATCCTGTCAATCTGAAGTTTATCTCCAGTACGTCATTACCTGTATCACCCTTCTTATAACTTTTCGCATAATTCACCCGCATCTTCAACCTTCCACCGCTCTCCACTCTCTTTACAAAATTCTTTTTAAACACCTCCATGTCAGTGAAATCGGTCTCACTGTCAAAGATGTGAATATTGCCGCCGGTATTTCTGCTTTCGTTTCCAAGTACACACAAATTGGTTCTGCCCTGATTTTTGGTTTCGGGGTCGTGCTCAAGCCATAAGCGGTACCTGCCCCAACGTTCTACTCCTCCGGGCCATGTTCGGCCAAATGTGCCTCGCCAAAAACCAAGGTCATCTATGCACTGAAGATTATCCCGCTTTAGCCACCAGATACCTTCGGGAATGGGACCTTCATTTACCTTATCCTGCCCTTCAGGCGGCTGCAGATCAGCACTTCCGGTGAACGCTTTGAGCGCGTTAACACTGGTAGTGTCATCAACCTTAAAGGGTACCTCTTTTCCATCCTTATCAAACCACTGCAAAGATGAACCGTTAAAAACAAGGTGCTCTTTTCTTCTCAGGGCAATGGTAAAGGGGTTGCATAACGGTTCAGAATCAACCCCTCCCAGCGCCAACAGTTCAACAGTGTACCCGGCAGTATCTGAAGGAAGTGTAAGTTGAATTCGGTTTCCATTACGCGTGAGATCTGTTGTAACCGAGGAAATCTCTCCATCCTCACTTTTTTCATATCTAAGCTGCCACTTGTAACGGGCTTCGGTCATGCCTGGGCAAGTTTCAGGGCAGTTCGCACTGCTCATTGATCTGGTTTATGTCAAAAACCGATTCGAAACCACCGTTTATATTTAAAGATGCACCATTAAAAAAAGCATCTCTCTTTTCCGCAATGCACTGGAGAAGGGATTGAATATTGGAATGTGCTTACAAAATTACTCTGGGCACTCGAATTTGGTTTTATAAAAAACAATGTGTAACCCATTGTCATTAAAATACAATATGATATTGTGTGTACCTGAAATATCTATTCCATCTCCGTCTATCCTGTACCCAGGATTATGATACTCTTGAAAACCTGCATCTTCAAGTTTTTCTATAACTTCTTTCATACCCATACCCTCAGAAAGGAATGCAGGCATTTGTCTTCTGGCTTCTACTAAACTACCATTATGCCCATCGAACCTGAGAAGAGATGTGTTAAAGGTCATGTATTGAAACTGTCTATCTCTCTCAACTCGTGGTTTACCTAATATTTCAACAACTTCCTCTTTACTCATTCCCGGTTTCAGGCCTGCCGGAGTTTTGGGGAAATCTTTATACAAAATGTATTGTGATTCATAAATTCCACGCTCTTTGAAAACTCCATTTTTATATCTGTATAGGACAAGTGTATCCATGGTACAACCAGGGTTAGATCTTGCAAGTTCATTACATATCAAATTTGAACCACTGACATGAGACTTATCCAAAAACTGATTCCAATGGAGCATATCTATCTGATCATGATTACCAATCAATGAACCACCACTGAATACCGTATCCACTATTGCGCCAATATCTGGAACCAGATCAGCATGCACCCGAAATATAACAGAGAATAGAATAAAATTAGTTTTTACCCTCTTCCACCTTAATATCCTCATCATTTCCTGGCTCCTTTTTTACTTCGCTTAAAGCAAAAATTTGTTTTTGTTCCCATTCTGCTTTTGTTAAAGCAATTTTTTGGTTACTACTATCAAACAACCTCACTACTCCATTTCCTTTATTTATATAATTTTCTTCTTCGTCATAATCATCCCATTCGCTATTATATCTTACTTTATGTATTCTATATTCGCAGCTATCCTCTAAATTGCAGTCTGCACATGTAGTTCTCCGATTGTTACCCATTGGTAGATGTGACTGGGATTGAGAGCCATCGAAATGAATATGGTGATGATGAGCGGGACATTCTTGCACCCGCTCCAAATTTTTGATAATGTAATGACAATTAAACTGGATTTTTCTTATCCCTGCCTCCACAAGCAACCTGCACAGCAAATAAGTCTGGTTGCGGTGATATACATCTGAATAATACCCGACGTGACACATCGAGTTGCTTCCTGAGCGGTTGAGATCTGCTGAATTCCCGTCCTGATGACCGCTGTGTCCACCCATCGCGCCTCCGTTAAATCCCGATATTTCGCCAATGCGAAAAGGTTTTACTGCTTCTGATTTTTCATCGGAGTCTTTAACCGTTCTCACCTCACCGTTTTCAGAAAGCCATTTATCACCAATCTCTTTCATAAGTGTTATCTGTTCAAGTGTTCCCCAGCAATCAGCCATCATCCACTCTGCATCATCATCATCAAATATCTTGTATGGGGTGCACTTCCAACTATTTCCTCTTTGATATTTCTTTCTTTCACCTGAAGATGGATTAAAACGATAATACCCCTCTGAGGGAGGTAGTTGGTAAAAAAGAACCCCATCCGGCTTAAACTTCCGGTTAGGAGTATATGTTGCCTTATACTCGCCATTTTCGGGTACTTCCCATTCCGCGTGCGGCTTATGCCCCGGCCTGTCCCATACCTTGTCTCCAATGTTTTCTATCTTCTCCTTTATCTTATCTGCTGTTTCCTTATCCAGTTCACCGGTAATCCTGTTTTTGTATTCTACATTCTTGCTCCCATCCGGCTGTACAACATAGTGCTCAAACTGAAATGTCTTCAGGGCATTTTCTGTCCCCTCCCCGAAATCACCATCTACAACCATTCCTTTTCCGGTAGTGCTTGAAGGATTACTGATCCAGTAACCAAGACGAAGTAAATCCTGCTGAAGCTCCCTCACATATTCACCATCACTGTCGGTAAGGTTACCTCCAAAAGTCTTATTTGAGTCATTGTCACCTTTTTTAAGCACATACCCCCCGTAGAATTGTGAAGGAGCAGAAAACACCTCCATTAATTTTACCGGGTTATAGTGCCACACATGAGTTGCATCAGGCAGATCAACTCCAGCCTTCTTTGCTTCATGCCACCACACATAAGGCCTGATCCTGTTTACAAGGCCGTAGGATGAGAACCCTTTGTTCTTAAGATTGCTTACAGCTGTCTCTAAATCCTGGATCGCCCATTCAGGTATAAATTTACATATAGCATATCTGAGCTTGTGCGCATTACCATCGGGATTCTCGCTGTAAAACTGGATAAGTTCTTCAATTGTAAGGTTATCGTCTTCAAGCATTTCCTGTGGAAAAAAACTTAGAACTTTTTTACAATCAACATTGTAATCGGTTTCATCATCTTCGATGAGAACCCACTCTTTGTTACCTTCACTATCTTCCGGTGCTGGATTTTCCACAAGGCGGTTCTGAGAAAATATTTCCCAATGAAGAATCTTTCTTCGTGAACTACTCGAACCGAATTCGCTGCTAATCCAGAGTGTATCACCAGCATTTACCGGGATATCGAGTTTAATGACACTACCAGTTTTAAGCTGATCAATTATACTCTCCCTCTCTTCTCTGTTAAAAAGCCATCCGATACTTTCAAAATTTTTGTCACCTTCCCTGAGTTCGACATTCTTTAGATGCATATAAAGAGAGTAAAACTGTTTTTCCTGCCAACTGTGCTTCATAAGAATAAAATTACTGCTCCCGTAGTGCCGAATTGCCAGGTTTTCATCCTCTGGAAGACGTGCTGCTACAATTTTGCCGGGCAAACTGGCATAAACCTCCTTATCCTCATCGGGCATCAGATGTACTCCGCCATGCCAAACTGTATTACCGCCAATTGGATAGTATCCGCCGGGAAAAGTCTCTTCTATATGTTTGTAAATCTTTTCTATAGTTTCCTTGGTAATATCTGTTCCAAAACCAAGATTTAAAGGAAATGAGTATTGGTACATTACTTGTTCTCCGTATTGAGAGATTAGCTAAACAGATGAGAACGGGTTATCTCTTGAGATGTTATATTTGTACTAATAAGAAAATTCAAAATTCTGGCAGCAGAGTTTGATTTTACTCCTGTCGCTTACTTTATCCCTTACCTCTGCCTCAAACTCCAGGTTCATCTCCATATTATCATCCCCACTATCTTTTTCATCATCGGGAAAATCTACTACCCATGATACCATCCCCTCACCCTGCTCATTTCTCCCATGCACCTGCCCAATAACCTTGGGCTCGCCGGAAGCACTATTATACACCGTAAAATCCACCCCAGCTCCATCCGGTACCCCCTCGATAGTTACCATGAGCCGCACTTCATCACCCGGTTTGGCTCTGTCGGGAGATTTCGATCGCTTCGTTTCATCCACATGCTCCCAGCGGGGATTGGAGATAGAGTACTCATGTTTCTTTTCATCGATCAGCTCATCGGTAGCGGCAGGGGCACTGTAATCCTCTTCATGATACACCTCACCGGCAACGCTTTCTTCGCCACCTTTGAAAAAACTGAACCATTTTCGCAGTTTTTCATCATATTCGTACCCAAAGGGTAACCCTACTGCGGTAATGATGTCTCGGTCGATCAGGTTACAAATAAATTCTATTCTACCCCCTGTGTCGTGGTAGAATTTTATGAAGTGGTTCTGCCTGTAGGAGTTGTATTCGACTTGGGATAGTTCCGAACAGATGTCGGTACAGTGGTCAATCAGCTTATATTCGGGGATTGTTTGAAGATAATCAACTACATGTGTCATTGATTCGGGGGTGAGTGGACATTCTCCGTATCCAAAATCACGCCTGTTAACGAAAAAGTATTCACCTTCTCTGTATGCCCCATAAAGAAGGTGTCTGCATGCCCTTGCGGTGCAGCCAATGCATTGAGTATAGGCAAAATATTTTTCTGGATCCGACAGCATTTGATGAACCCCACGTTTTTGGTGCTTAGAGCAAAACAGAGCAGTTTTCCTGTAACTGCCTCTATCTGCCCTAATTCTGAAGCTTACATACAAAATAGGTGAATTGTTGCTGCTATGCAAGAACTACACGCTGAATAAATATCGTGTCGGCAATCTCAGTAGGGGCTCTTTTAGCCTAAAGAGAGACATATAACTCCGGAGATGTTTTGGAAAAAGGACAGATTCAGTGTAAGTAACCCCAGGTTACTATACGATTAAAACCAAAATTACATTTCTATTAGTAGTGTCACTATTTGATCTGCGTGGGAAAACAAACAGGACAATCGTTACAGCAGTTACGTTTAGGAGTTTAGGGGAAGTGTATATACCTATATAAAATAGAAAGTGAAATAACGTAAGAGAATTGCAATTAAAGTAGCTGTTTGTTGCACACAATGGTAATTAACAATGTTGCTGTGAAAATCTGATTCGTTTTTGCTCAATGATGGTAATTCTTAGTTGATTTATTACCTTACATTTATAAAAAAACACCTTCTTTTAATCATCTTTGATCCAAATACTTACCTTTATACTATTATTGATCTTTGGGGTAGAACTGTTCATAGTTGGGTTTCATATTCAGCAAAGAATTCTTCTCTACATATTTGAATAAAAAAAAGTTCTTTTTGCTATACTTACAGAATGTAGTTATATATATTAGAGACAGCTTTACTCAAGACCAAAGATCTCTTTATATATATAGCAAAAATTATAAACCGAGGTCAAACGTGAAAATGATATATAAATACCGGCATTGTAATTTGGGGTTATGCACATGCTTTTGATGGAAAATTGGCTGTGTTCTATACTGAGAGCCAAATAATCACTTGAGCACTGTTTTGTAGTCGTTTTAGTGTAACGAAAACTTAAAGAATACTTTCACCTGGCCCAAATAATTAATAGTAAGTGGAAAAAAATATTCCGCTTCATAGCTCTAAAGTTTATCGTTACCGGAAAAGAACCCTAGTGTCAGATTTTACGAGGTACTTTTACTCTATATTGTGTTCCTTTTTCCCTAATTTTTTACAGGAGGTTTATATGTTACAAAAAAGTATTTTCATGTTGTTGGTTTTGTGCTTTGCGTTGTTTGCACAAGAAATTCCCTCATCAAAACCCTTTACCACAATAATCGAAAATGATGATACAAGGACCTTTAATATTGCTGTTCATCTGCACAGTATCATAGATGAAGAAAGGCGATATCAATACGAAGAAGTGCTAACTCATATGGCACGTGGTATTTGGGAAATGACAAATACGGGTCATAGGATCGGTACAATAAAGATTTTCCAGGGAGTGCAAGAAGATGATGCAGACATCCGTTTCCTGCAAAATGGAGAGCCTTCTGCAACCTTTGCTGGTATTAACTCCGGGACGGGTTATATTTCTGTGGGAGAATCAGATTATTTAGAAACAGCCGAGGGACGCGAAGCACTTGGTTACAAGCTGGCTCGTGAGTTCGCACGTTACACCTATGCAGTAAACTACCAATATGCTTCAACTAATTCAGGGGATAATGAGGAAAATACCACCCCCGCTATGCCTTGGTATGGTGATGTCCCAACCGTACCCAGTATTATGAATGAACCAGAGAACGCCTTAGAAGGTGCCTATCATTGGTTGAATTTTGATACAGATATTAGTTACGTAGATGGTAACGCACATGGACGTGTGTGGAATACAAGTGGTTGGGGACTTCTCCTCCAAAACCCCTTATGGGATGAAGATAGAGGTCAACATGAAGTTCAACCTGAGCGTGTCAGCTTTCGTTCATCATTGGAAGACAAAGCTCCTACAGAAGATTGTACATGGGAGTATGATGGCGAAACCTACTCTTTTATGAGGGTTTTTTTGGATCATGAGGACATACCTGATGTTACCTTCGATTGGGTAGAAGAAGATATTGAGGTTCTTTTAATAATCGACCGGTCAGGAAGTATGGGCTGGCCGGTGTTACCTGATGGGACCACTCCTATGGAAGTAGTTCGGAAAGCGAGTAAGCAATTAGTAAGCCTTTTCCCACGTGAGCGCACTGCTATCGGGGTAACATCATTTGCTGGTGGTGATGGTGCTCATAGAGTAGAACACGCTATTACCCCTATCAGTGAAGATGGCGTAATTGAAGGGATACACGATGCAATAGACAACATTACGGTAGGCGGAACCACAGCAATATATGATGCTGCAATTTTTGGGCTTGATCTGTTAAATGATTATAAGGACGACAACGAAACTCAGGCAATTCGATTTGCTATTCTACTTTCAGATGGCATAGACAATAGATCAGAAAAAACACCAGATTGTGTTATCGAAAACTATAAAAGTTCTCAGGCTCCTCTTTTTACCTATGGCTATGGTTATGATCCCGATTTAGTAGAGCTCGATGAAATGGCCACTAGTACAGGAGGACACTTTTATCCGAATTTGTTTGATGAAGCGGAAGTCAGAGATTCTTATACTGAAGCGATAGGACGTGCTGGTGGAACCGATGATATTCCAACCAGAACTAACGGAACTGAGGATGTTCTAGCCCAAAACTCATTGAATCTTCATACTGAAAACACATTTATGTTTTATGCTGAAAATTTAATGAGTGATGTTGACGTTATCATTGATTACGAAATTGATGACGGGGGGATCAGCTTCATGAGTTCTGAACCACCTACGCTCAATTTTGAGATCAGGGATTCCAATAACGACCTCATCTATCCTGCTCCAACAGTTACGATGATTGGACAATCCGCTCTGCTAAATATCAAATCCGATGCGTTCGCTTCCCACGGAGAGGGATGGTGGACCGTAGAGCTGATCTCCTCGGGAGATGCTCAAATAACCAACTCTACGGTACTTGACCACAGTGCGGTAAAAAAACCGAAACTTACTGTAGAAAACCTAACCGGAACCGTGGTAACCTATCCTGAGCCATTCCTTATTGCGGCATCCGTAAGCTATGGGAAGAGAGTTAAGGAGATGACAATTTCTGCAACCCTCGAAAACCCGGAAGGGGATGTAATTCCAGTTGAACTCAGGGATGACGGTTTATATGGAGATGCCATAGCAAATGATGGAATCTATTCAGCAATTTTTAGTGATTATGACCAGGATGGCATATACATCCTAACCGTTATAGCAAATAACTATAGCGATGGTTCGATGCTGAGCCAAAAAAACGGAACAACCTCAACATCAATACCACAGTTTGGACGTAAACGAACCCTTCGTATTGCAGTGCAGGGTTTTATGGATGATGATCATGGTAATTGCCCTGGAACTGCAACACTAATTGCACTTAATGATTATCCTGTACCTGGAAAAATTGACTATGCAGGGGATGAAGACTTTTTTGAAGTGGTGACTGAAGATGCTGAAGAGGATGTAATTGTTCGTGTTTCAGAGATGAGTCACTCGATGAACGCCGAGTTGACCGTTTTTGATGCTGATGGTAACACCATCGGTTATACGAACATAAACGTAGGTAACACAGTCAATGGCTATCTTGCGTTGAGAGTCGCAGCTTCTGATCTGGGAGAAAGACTTTTTATAAGAGTCAACGATTTGGATGAATATGCGTCAGGTGCAATTTACAGAGTCAGTGCAGGAACCGAAAAACGAGGGGATGAGGTTGTTGGTTCCCCCATTGAGGTCTATATTAAAGATGAGGGATTGCATGAAAATAATATTGTAAAGCCAAGAATGTATCTGAAAAATACGGGTGATGAACCTATCAGTGGTTTTACTGTTTGCTACTATTTTACTGCTGAAGAGGGGAATACACCTGTACTAGCAGATTATTACACTCCTTACAGTAATCTTTCTCTTACACATCTAGGGGGTAATGATTACAGAGTAGATTACAGTTACAGTGTAACTCTTGAGCCCGGCCAGATGTTACCGGATCAAAGTGGAAATGTGATTGGAATTCATTATGATAACTGGGCACCTATGAATAAGTTAAATGACTTTTCTAACCCAGGTTCATCTGAATTCATAAAAACAGATCGTATCGCTGTATTTTCCAATGATGGAGTACTTATTTCCGGAAGTTTTCCCTTGGAATAATTCACGCCTATACAGATTAGTATTTTCGCAGCAGGGATACTTAACAGTATTCCTGTTGCGTTTTAGGTGTACTAATAAATAGTGTTACAAGCTTATAAATTATGTTGAACCATTGTTATATAATTCTTATATACAAACCACTAAGAATGGTAAGTGTTCTTTTTCGCTTCTTGTTTTTTACTCTCAAATTTCACTAAATAGTATATTGATGATTCATAGCCATCTATTTGATTAATAAAGCGGAGTACATTATGACCGGAAATATCCACACAAAAAAATTCACGCAAGGCCTTACACGAATTCGCTTTTGCTCTGTTATAGTGATCTTTTTATTACAATACACTGCCCATTCCACTCAGGAAGTGAACAATGTACAACTGGAATACTTTTTAAGCTATAACCATGTTCATTCTTTGACAGTTATGGGTGATACAATCTGGGGTGGAACAAATGGTGGGGGCCTTGTACGAGTAATTAATCCAGGTAACAGTATGCTACAGATAACTACTGAGCAGGGGCTTGCTGACAATGTGGTGCGGCGTGTTATTTTGGCAGATTCGACTGGCGGTTCTGTTTGGGTGGGCACAGATGATGGGATCAGCTATGTTTCAGGTGACACCGTAAAAACCTTTAAAACCGCTGGCTCATCCTCACTGGGAAGAGTGCGGGATATTGCAATCATCGGTAATCGCGTGGCAGCGGCATCTAATAATGTTGGTGTGGTAAAATACAGAGATGGTCGTTTTGAACAGATACCCTCACAACAGAACTTAAACGCCATGTTTGTTACCTATGGTAGTGACAGTACTCTATGGGCACTAAAACGGGCAGGTATTTATAAAGTTGATGGAGGAGAGTACTTTGAAATAGATGCCCCAAGTGAATTTGATTTCCCCCTTGTCGGTACCATGATAACCGATGCCAATGACCATCTTTGGATCGCATCGGATTGGTTTTCTCCCTATGCAGCACGTTATGATGGAGTTGAATGGGAAATTTTTACGCTTGAAAGTGGAGATATTCCCCTTACGGTACAATGTTTTAGAATTAACCCTTTTACTAATCATCTTGTGGGTGTCGGCTTTGAAGGAGTTATTCAACATGTTGAGGGTCAGTGGGAAACGATCATAGAATTACCTTTTAGAAATACTATTATGATGAGAGATATCGCTTTTTTTGATTCATCGCAGTTTGTGCTGGCTTATGGCTCAATACCTCTTTTTCATACAAAAGATAACAAATACTCATGGCCTCATAAAACCTGGATAGAGAATAATTACTTCGAACTGATCGCCACAGACAGAGATAACAACCTCTGGGCATCACTTGATCTGTCACAATGGGGTGTTCATAAGTACAATGGGGAAGAGTGGTCCTATTACAGCAGAAGTTCACACCGACTTCTTAGCAATAATTTCACAGCCTATGCCCAGGATTCAAACGGCGGACACTGGTTTGGCAGTCATTCGGGGTTTTCCTATATGATTGATGGTAACACCTATCGTTATCCTATGGATGCAGGGGAACAAGAGATCCGCATACATGACTGTGTTGTTTCCCGGGATAATATTCTTTGGGCAGCAACAAACGTTGGAGTGATGCGCTATGATTTTGAAAGCTGGGTCGTGTACGACACAGAGAGCGGATTACAAAGGAACTCGGTGAACGTCATTGCTGAAGACGCCACAGGTACAATAATTGCTGGCACCTTTGATGGGGTTTTTACACTTGTTGGAGACCAATTTATTGCAGATACCACCAATAATTTGCCAGAATATTTCAATTTAAGAACAATAAGAACATCCTCTTATGATCAAGTTGTTGCTATACCATCTGGTGAAAATGGTGTCTACCTTAAAAAAAACGGAGAAACCTGGCAACACCTGTTAAGCGATATTAGGTGTAGAGATGTTGATTTTGATAGTGAAGGAAGGATATGGATTGTTGGCGGGACCAATGGAGTCTATATATTGGATAAAGATGGCAACCTTTTACATCATCTTATTATTGGCGAAAAATCGTTTTTGGCTAGAGGAATAAGACTCACAAATGATGGGACTGCATGGATCAACAGCAATAGGAGTTTGATATCCGCAAACATTTCCTGGAAGGACTCTAATATAAACATAACTACTCACAAAATTATGCCTCCCGTTCAAAAACAACGAGCGATTACCGGCTACTACGATATACGGGGAAGAAAGATTCCTGGAAATATAAATCGCGGGTCTACCAATAGAAATATCGCTTCAGGAGTTTATGTTACAAGAGATGAAAATAGAATTAAACCTGTAATTATTAATGTTAAGTGAATGATTACGATAATAGTATAATGTTAGGTTATAATTCTTTGGAGGTGATCTATTTCTATTGCTGCTACTAATCTCTCCGGCTTTAATTAAAAGCGGATTATTCATCAAGGTTCAAAGGTCCCGAAGGGTGAATGTTTTAAGCAGCTCGGCCATCTGTCAGAACTATATAGTCCCGGCAGATAACCATCGTGATTGTGTTTTAGGTGAGGTTTGAATTCTCCATTGGTCCTTCTGAATACATCCGACTCAATATTGAAAGGCATAGGTCGATTATTTTGAATGCTGTACAATTTATTCTTAAAACGGAACTTTCGAATTCTTAAGGGGGCAAAAGTTTTGTTTTACACTGTTTGCTTGATAGTTGTATGACAGCAGAAGTTCGATTGCGAATGTGTATGCAGCCACACCAATTATATGTGGCTCTATTTTGAATGGTAGTGCAATTTTTCATGGGACACTACCGGGTAAACCTAAATGAAAGTAAATAGAATGGGTGAATTGATTAAATCAAAATAGCCCAGAAACTATCAATTTAAAGGCGATCTTTGTAATATCTACTCACAACTTTTCCAAATACATGAGTATAGTGTTCCAAGTGTTCCTGTCTATGGGAAAATGTGCTGAAATTAGGGAAAAATGGTTTTTTGGATTTAAAAGACACCTCATTTATCTCTGTCTCACTATAAGGTACATTATTTTTACCATTTTTTATCAATCAGTTGCTTTTCGCATAACTCTGAAGCCAAAATTATCTCCTCTAAATCCACCGGTAAAACTTCCATTTATTGAATTAGGCATCAAATCTGTTACATCCGTGCTTCGCCAGCTTCCTCCACGAGCATTGTATCCAGAAAAATCATCATCGGTCTTGTACCACTCCCAAACATTTCCACCCATATCATACAGTCCATAGTTGTTTGGTTCTCTCTCTCTTACGATATGAGGCCCGTGGTTGAATCCAGAATTATAAAACCATGCAGCATGTTCATTAACTTCGGTGGTATCATCAGAGTCTGCCGGGTAATAACGATTATTTCCGCCCCAGGAGAAACGTGTATTGGTTCCTCCGCGTGCAGCGTATTCCCACTCAGCACCTATCGGTAATCTGTAACCGTTTTTAGAGGTATCAATCATCAAGTTTTCAAAACCTACGACTGATGACCAGCTGACTGTAGACCAAATTATTTCATCGAAACTGTAAACTTGTTCAAGACCTTCCTCCTCACTTCGTGCCCAACAATACAATACAGCATCATACCATGTTGTCTGATAAGCCGGCTTATTATTGTCATTGTATTCTCTCCATCTTGGTGGGGTAAAATTTGGAATACGGTCTTCGTTTAAAATTTCTGTATACTCACTTTGTGTTATTTCAGCCTCACTCATCCAGAAATCATAGGAGAAATCAACCCGCGGCCCATTAATCGGATCACCCATACGGAAGCTGTATCCATCTGCTCTAATTAGTACCATACCATTTTCACGTTCAAGTTCTTCGGGCTGCGGTACCCAGGGACCAGGAGTTACAGTAAGGGTAACTTCATTACTCGCAACTGCTCCACCCTCATTACTTACTATGCACTTA
>JARUKZ010000063.1 GCA_029688955.1 Chitinispirillales bacterium ANBcel5
TTCAGGATTTACCCTGGAGAGTCCCTTTTTTTTATGGTGCTATGCAAACTAGTAGTAAAAGTATGCATATTTCTTCATATAACCGTATACGTCCGAATGCTTACCCCTCCTGTGTTAATATCCTTCTTTTAAACTTTTCCTATGCGCTCCACTCTGTCACATGCAGAAGAGCGAGTGGTTTGGTGAAATTGGTAATACTGTTGTTCAAGTGTAAGAATGGAATGAGAAAAAAGGAAGAGGCAAGGACTTGAATTGTAGAGGAGGTGTACTTCCATTGTGGCGGCTCAAGAGCCACCGCTCACCGTTTCTTTTTCTTCAGCTGGTAATTAGTCATCTGTGATTTTTAGATTCGGCCAGGTAGGCGAAATGTACCCCAGTTTTCAGCTCACCATTTAAAACACCAACCTTTATGATGCCCTAATAATGTTTGAATTGAGCCAATAAACCTCTGAAATTGCCTTATTCTAAATTGAAATGAGACAGATCACCTGCTGAGTAGCTTCATTTTAAATTGAAATGAGACAGATCACCTACTGAGTAGCTTCATTTTAAATTGAAATGAGACTGATCACCTACTGATTAGCTCTATTTTAAATTGAAATGAGACTGATCACCTACTGAGTAGCTTCATTTTAAATTGAAATGAGACTGATCACCTACTGATTAGCTCTATTTTAAATTGAAATGAGACTGATCACCTACTGATTAGCTCTATTTTAAATTGAAATGAGACAGATCACCTACTGATTAGCTCCATTTTAAATTGAAATGAGACTAATCACCTGCTGAGTAGCTTCATTTTAAATTGAAATGAGACTGATCACCTACTGAGTAGCTTCATTTTAAATTGAAATGAGACTAATCACCTACTGAGTAGCTCCATTTTAAATTGAAATGAGACTAATCACCTGCTGAGTAGCTCTATTTTAAATTGAAATGAGACTGATCACCTACTGATTAGCTCTATTTTAAATTGAAATGAGACTGATCACCTACTGATTAGCTCTATTTTAAATTGAAATGAGACTGATCACCTATGGAGTTGGTAAGCATCCTGTAATTATCACCTTAAAGCAAATACCATTATCGCTATTTTTTATTAAAGGAGGTGATAATAAACACTAAGCACCGTAGCAGAGAAAAAAAAGAGCTGATTATTTCTGAATACTACAGAATTAAGCAGAGTCGTCAGAAGTTTTGTAACAAGAATATTAGCATTATGCATTTAAAGGGTGGTTAGGCAGGTACAAAAATGAAAGTTCAAAAACTACAAATAACGAAGCATTTATAAAATTAGCTCCGCACACACAGCAGAATCAAACGCATTATCAACACCCTGCAACATCTGAACTAACCATTGGCCTTAATTCCGGGCCTCGAATCGTGTGGCGTGGAACCCTGGGAATATGAATACAATCAAGGTTCACTGTTTGTTCATCGTTACATGCGACCCAAGCATGTGGAAAAAAATGCAGGTGAAATATTAAAAAAAGTAATTAAAATCAACTCCGGCCTTAAATAAACCCCAGATATTTTCATCTCTTC
Organism: Chitinispirillales bacterium ANBcel5; assembly: GCA_029688955.1. Classification (NCBI taxonomy): domain Bacteria; kingdom Pseudomonadati; phylum Fibrobacterota; class Chitinispirillia; order Chitinispirillales; family Chitinispirillaceae; genus Cellulosispirillum; species Cellulosispirillum alkaliphilum. The sequence continues at coordinate 1,546 of JARUKZ010000063.1, forward strand.
TATGTTTTAATGAAGGTTCAAAGGTTCCGGGACTATCATAATGTTTTCGCTTTAGTATATAGGGAATACGCTGAGAGGTATTAAGGGATAGAATAAACCTATCTGAAAACCGGATGTCAGTCTCAATACAAAACTGAAGAAAGATAAAACTTCTCCAGGGCAAATCAAGAGTGTCATTTATACCTTCAAGGTTATTACCGAAATTAACATTTCCATCAGTATTATAAAAGTCACCGGATATAGTGAATCGGTTGCGGCTCTTTTGGTAGTTCCAGGTGTACGAGCAATTAATCATATTGGAAGTGAGGTTTGCATCTCCGGTCATCCTGTATATACCATACGAAATTCCGGTATATTTCACAGGGTCTACTAAGGCAGGATTAGGCATTTTAGCCAAAGCTTTCATAAATCTATAACTAAAATCAATTGTATGGTTAGTGGCCATGTTATAACTTAAATCACTCAAAAAACTGTAGCCCTTTGTATTTAATTTCATATTACGGATAAAAGAAGAAAAAGAGCCGTTTGGTCTCCTGTATAGTGCATCTAACTGTGCATCGGAAAAAAAAGCTCCAATCCCTGCTCTGATAAATAGATTTGGGTTAAGCGAAAAAATGTTACTAAGTGTAAAATGGTTTAATTGTAAATTAGGTAAGAGGACATCATTTTTCCATAGTGTGTCACGATGAGGTCGGGATAAGTATAATTGGTAGCTCAATACAATCTCATTTTTAGCAAATTGTTTGAAAGTGCTTGTAATATCAAACTGGTGTGTATTTTGGTGAATAGTTCCATTTACATGGACAAGGTTACTTAGATTTGCTTTAAATATTGAATTGTCGGAAATAAACTCATGGATAGTTAAACAAAAGGGGATATACAGTGGTTGTGACACAAATGATGCTGAAAGGTAAAATATGTCATTGTGATTCCAGCCACTATAAATATTGTATCCCTGAAAAAAATGTCTTAAAGATTCTGTTTGAGAAAAGGAATGAATAACCGTTGGTGTAAGGGTTATACCAAGAAATAAACGCCCATGCAATAATGATTGAAACCATCCGAGGTTGTACTGTTGCTTATGGCTTTTATTATCCCTTTCAAACTTGAGGGAAAAGGTTAGATCGTTATTGTTCTCTAAAGATATTTTTGACCGGGATCTTTTATAGGTAATACCTGATAGTAGAAGACCCGAAAATAGACTGTTTCCAGTAATAAGTGAAGTTGAACTTGAGTATAGAGTTAGGTGTCTGGGAGTGTTTAGGTTAATGAGATTTAGATTATAGCTATTGCTTTGGAATACAAAACTTCTGAAATCGCTATCTTCTATTAAAAAACTTCTGATATGAGATAACTTTTTGTCTGAGGTGTTTTGCCGTAAAAGGTGAATGTCCGAAAGGGCATGGCGAGGAAAGAGTAAAAAAAAGAGAATGATAAAGAAAAAATTAATGGAAAAATTTGGATGAGAGTTAAAAACTCTCACCCAATTAGAAATCTGAGTTTTTGACATTTATTTTAGTACTTTGCCATACATAAAATTTGAAAGAGTGTACCAATAGTAGTCATCGTCATAATAGTAATCATCATCCCATGGATCGATATACAGTTCATCAAAAAACTCAATCCATTGGTTTCGTGTACTCATACGTGGAAATAACCCACCAAAAGTATAATCGGGAAAATGGGGGCCTTCGTAGGATAAATCATAATCACTTAGGACATTTCCGCTTCTATCTGTGAAGTCTAAGGGTTCAAAGTATTCATAACCATGCAAATCTATTTGACGCCAATCTGAAGGATCCCGCCATTGCATATAGGGAAACTTGGTTTTAAGATCACGAATGGGATTGTCAAAAATTGCACTTACATTCACTCGCAAAGAGAGGTCATAATCGATTTCTATGTCATAAGGGCCGGAGAGGAATTTAGTCACTTCATTAAGCATATCTTTGACTGAAAAAGCATTTAGACCACCATGGTATTCAAGCTCTGCATCTAAATCATCGATGTACTCAGCTTTTATGATATGGAACATCTGGTCGCTTGTCCTTGCGCTTATAAAATCGAGGGAATTTTCGAGTTTTTCAACGCTTTGACGTAAATTAAGAATGGCTGCATTCATAGATCCCTCTCCATGGTCATGGAGTGTGAGGAAACTATTACTCTGATGGAGCCTTTTAATGTTAACGGCAAGAATACTGTCACTACCGCTTGAGATCCAATCATAGGAACCGTTGTTATCTATATCGATATTGTAGGAAATGAGAGTGAGCATAATTGCACGCATGATACGTAATCCGGCATCAATAACATAAACCTCTCCGAGGTCAAGAATGTATGAGTCTCCATAGGTTTCACCAAGCATTTGCGGTGTAATTTCAAATTTGAATGTTTCATCATTTTGAATGATGCTTAATCTGTCCAAAGCATAAATTATACTGGGAAGTAATTCGTCTTTCACCGCATTTTGAAGTTCGCTTATTTTGGGTAACTCACTTGCAGGGGCACTTGCGATGGTAGGCACAATCCGATCAACATTACGCATCTTGGCAGGATTAAGTTTCAGGGGTATCGTTTGAGTCTTAAATAGTCCTGTTTCATTGGCGGTTAATTCATCAGCAAATTCGTTAAAAGTCTCATTCTGGTTAATCATAATTAGTTCAGTTATAGCAGCACCAAACTGAGCTTCAGTGTTATTGGGATCAGCTTCAATTGCAGCTTTAAAAGCGGTGTTTGCTTTATACATATCAGCACTTATCAGATCTTTGCTCAATTCTTCTTCAAGGAGGGATAGTGCAACCTGAAGCTTTTCCCGAGCAAATTCTCTGTCTTCTTCGCTGATTGTTTTTGTTGTACCGGAAGGATTATCTGCGGTACCGTCTGGTGTGGTTCCGCCATCAGTAAAAGAGGGGTCCGGGGGAGTGGAATCAGGGCTGACAGGTGAATCGGTACAGCCTGAAAATAGGAGTACTACCAACCAAACAATTACAACCTTTAGATAATTCATTTTAACCTCTTGGGATAGATTGTGTAAAAGTGTCAGTTTTGAATATGAATAACCCTATATACACTAGATTATATATAATAAAAGTATCATTGCAAATAAACTTTATGTCGATTATCAAAAAAGATAGTATGAGAATAGGTTCAAAAATATCAATAGGTAAAATATATGTAAATGAAAGTGAATACCAAGAAGAAAATGTAAGTATTACTATTTAACCTTTATCTAAGCTTTTCAGAATCTTAATTAGTCGATAACACAAAGAACTGTTTGAGGTTATATAACCTGTTATGATTAAATGTAATAAATAAAGCAAATCAGGGTGATTCGGTGGTAATCTCTTTTATGAGAATGTTGTTATTTACGAGTGTAATGTAGTTGAAGGAAGCGGGGACATTACAATCAAAAGCTACTTTCTGATCTAAAGGTGAAATATTGAACTGGCAAATAGGACTTGGGGCACTTGTGTAGAGTATACCATCCTTATTAAGTACTAATCTGTGATGAATGTGTCCAATAAAGACTCCAAGAACATTGTTCCCGTATTTTAAAAGGGTATCATGAAAACGCTCACCATTAAAAAGGAGCATTTCCCTGTCTATCCAGGGGACATCCAGGGATACTGGTGGAAAATGAGTAAAGATAATTTTGGGATCATCGTCAAATCTCCTCAAAAACCACACTAAGTCTTTTTCTTGAAGATATCCAAAATCTCCATGTGGGTCTATTTGAGGTGATCCCTTACAGTCGAGGGATAAAACTTTGTAGTGGCCATAGTTGAAATGATATGATCCAGCAGTGAGGGGGACCAGGTCGAAGCCACTTTGGTTAGAACTGTTGAGCCAGGAGATATGTTCTGGATAATCATGATTACCCGTTACATATAGAATTGGATGATTCAATGAAGAAAAAATATCTTTTACCAGCTCATAGGATGCTTTCGTAGGTTCATTAACCACATCTCCTGTATGAATTACAAAATCTACTGGTGCACTAAAAGAGTTAATGGCTTTGATGAGATTAGTAGTTTTCTGATAGGTGTTTTGGTTGTAGAGTATAAAATCTTTGTTCTCTCCCAGGTGGGTATCACTGATATGAATAAAAGAAACTTTTCTGCTTATTGGATCATCTGTTTTGGTGCTCATTGTTTGTAAAAGTCCTTATAAGTTTTCTCTCTGCTAATCCAAGGCTTTTAAACTGTATACCTGTTCTGAATAATGGCCATTCAGGAGTACAGTGAACCACCAGGGCTGTAGTTTTAAATGTAGCACTGATTCCTGGAAGGGAAAAGGTAATGGTTACTAACGATCCGGTTTTTTTTTTCCTCTTACCCACAAAAAGCATACCACCCTCATTAATATTGAGGATTTCAACTGAATCTTCAGTTTTTTGAGTATCATCAATTACCAGGCCTAATAAATCGATCTCTTTTCTGTCTTGTAATCTACGTTCCATTGATTAATCAACCTCATGGGTAAAAAGTCTGCAATTATCACAATAATATGATTTTTGGATAATGATAATATTCAGAAAATATAAAAAGGGGATTACTAGTAAAAAATAAGACAAATTAGTTATCATGATTTTCTGAATAAATACTATTTTGCAATGCTTGAATTAAAATGGGTGAGGATAGAAATGATAACAAAAAATTCATACACACGCATAACGCTTGCGCTTGATATAATCGGCAAAATCTATAATGGCCCGATGAAGGGGTATCATGAGCTGGGGATAATTAAGCATCAGATAACTCTTTGCGACAGTATTGAAGTAAAAGAGAGTAGGAGTACAAAAATTGAGTGTTCAGATACCGCGGTACCCCATGATAGCAGTAATATATGCTGGAAAGCAGTTGATCTGATAAAGAAACGGTATGGTATCGATAAGAACGTAACTATTTCCATTGATAAAAATATACCTGTAATGGGTGGGCTTGCCGGCGGTAGCGCTAATGCTGCTACAATGATTGATATCTTAAATGAGCTTTGGGCACTTAATTTTTCAAAAGAAGAGAAAAAGCAGTTAGGGCGCAAGCTTGGAATGGATGTGCCGTTTTTCTTTGACGGTGGAACGGCATTTGATACTGAAACAACAGGGGTACTCCAGAAAATTGACACAGATCTTTTTGCCACCTTTGTACTGGTGATTCCCAATTTTGGGGTTTCAACCAGGGATGCTTACGGGGGTATCGATTATTCAAAAGTTGCTAAAAAGACTCTGCAAACTTCAGAAATGAAGTCTTGTATATCGCTTAATGATATGAGTAAGGTGGTGAGTCTTATGCATAATGATTTTGAACTATCGGTGTTTCCCAGGTATCCACAACTTCAGCAAATACGGGATAAAATGCTGGAGGCTGGATGTTTAAATGCAATCATGAGTGGCTCGGGATCGACTCTAATTGGTATTGTGCGGAATAGAAAAGAAGCAATGAGAGTCTGTAATTCGCTGGAATATAAGAGTATAATTACAGAAACACTTAAACGGTAACGCTCTTTTATGCTTTTTCTATCTGCAATAAAGAAATTGTACTCTGAGTTAATCCAGTAATCTGGAGGGGGGGACTATGAATCGGCTGCACGTAGATAGAACGGATAAGTACAGATGGAATACTCGCCATGAACTCTACACCTATTTCGATAAAAAGTACGGTATGAAAAAAACTGACATCGATTCTGAAATTAGTTCTGTGATTAAGAATTTTAAGCTCAGACAGGGCTGCCCCATAAAAACACAGGAGCTGTGGCAGAGAGTGGGTAAGACTATTGAGAATAAACTGATCGGGTCTTACCCTGAATTGCCTTAAATGTTTGTATTAGCCCTGAATACTGATCAGGGCTTTTTATGATTCAGGCGGGAAACTGAAGGCCTTGTGCTATTGTTTCGGTTGTAGGATTCGAAGAAAAGATTTGAATGAGGGTAGAATCCTGATTGCCGGTTGTAAGCATGAGGCTGCCTTACAAAACTGAAACTCATCATAAAATTCCTACTGGGATTCCAGTCAACAGATATATCCAGAGGCATTTCTCTGAAATAATCCATATTTTGAAGGTTCTCTTCATTAAGGTTGTGTGAGTTTGAAGAGGTGGAGTGGATGGGAAATCCTAAGTTCATTCTAAGGGTAACGGGAGCATCAAACTCGTAGCGCATCATGGTAGAATAAAGGCTTTGGGATTTTAAATCCGAGACTTGTCCGCCCATGCCAAAGCTTAAGCTGTGGTTTATAGAAAACCTTGCCGGATCCAGAAGCTCAGAGGACAGGTCAGCTGATTCTGTCTCATACGCTTGCTCTGATTGGGCATGTACAGAGACCACCATGCAACAGATCAGGAGTGCAAAAAGGGCCTTTTTCATAATTTTCCTCCATTTACCCACAGTGTTTATGCAAAAACCTAACTTTAAATTCAAAAATGTTTGCATAAATTATACCTTATATTATAAATATAATAATATAAAAGAGTCATAGTTCAAGGAAATATCAGCCGTATTTAAAACATCGGAATACACTTTTACAATTTGCAGGATTGAAGATGGTGCGGATTTAATTAAATTAAGGAAGAACACTTATCAGAAACGGTTTTTAAAATGCTTGTAGGGGAGGGATTTATGGACTGGCGTATTTTTAAGGGCTTAATTATTGGAATTTTGATTGTAGCATTTTCCAGTTATGGTATTGATGATTTTTCAGATCCCGGGGAGTCTAATATTAAATGGGTAAATTCAAACGATTTTATCAGCACTTCTTTCTCGGGGGGGCAATGTAAGATAACCAATACAGAACCTTCCGGTGAAATATTTGGATATATAAGACACTCAATTTCGGGAACAAAACCTTCTACATTTACCATTTCCACCGAGGTGGTCTCATCAAGCTCTTCAAATCTGGGTGGTATCGTTTTCTGTCTGCAGCCTGGCCAGGGATTTGAAGGTTATGCACTTTACATTGACAATGGTAACATCGTTGTATTGAAATTTCTTGAAAACAGCGGCTCGGAAATTGTATTCAATGCTTTAAGCTCTTATCTCAAACCAGAGAATAATGAAATCGTAATCAGTAAGGATGGTTCTTTATTTAACATCTTTATCAATGGAGAATTTGAGGGTACCTTTACCGATTCGCAGTACTCCACCGGTGACATCGGTCTGTTCAGCCCTGGAAACAGTGAGGTAGTGTATCAGTACGTTACCATGGAAAACACTTTCAGACCACACGAGCCGATCTCCTATTTCTATGACAACTTTGAAAGCGGGAAACTTCCTGGGTGGGTTAAACATGGAGAAGCAGATGTCCGTGTAGATGATGGACAATTAAAAGTTAACACTTTAGATGATACTAATGCAACCCTGTATTACAGAAATATTACTGTAGAAAATTTTGTAGCTGCTGTAGAAGTGTCTCATCGCGGAGGAGCAAATAATTCTTCCTATGGACTCTTGCTCTTAGGTGAAGAAAAGGATATTCTGTTTCCAATTGTGGGAGGCCGGCTTTATAGCGCGGGGTTTTTAGGTGAACTATTGGATTATTCCAGTAGTCAAGTTATTAGAGGTGCTCCCTATGATGATGGAGGCAGTTACTATTATTACACCGATACTTTAATGATACAAAAGGAGGAGGGGTCTCAGGAGTACAAATTCATGGTAAACGGTCAGCATTTGACCTCATTTACAACAACCGATTTTGATGTTACAGGTGTTGGACTGTTCATTGGGCACGACCTTGAACTCTATTTCGATAACTTCGGTGTGGCAGAGGGTAATGAACTGAACCCGCCAGTAAGCATTACACGCAGACGAATCTCAGGCAGGGGTGGTGTAATAAGAGGAAATCAACCATCAGCTACTTTTGATCTTCGCGGCAGAAGGATTGGTGAAAAAGGTGTGAATCAAATTATTCCAGAGCTGAGTCCTTCAGGTGTTTATATTAACAATCACGAGGGAAGAAAAATCAGGTTAAGATGATCTGATTAATATGCGGCATTCTGAAGAGAAATGCCGCATACATTACTATTACAGGCAGGCTTTTACCGCATCCGCTACAATCTTTACCCCTTCACCTATTTTTCCTTCCGGAGTATGTGAAAAAGCCAATCTGAAGCTATTGTTCCTTTTGCCTTCAGGATCAAAAGCACTTCCAATCACAAAGGCAGCGCCGTTTTTCACTGAGATATTAAAAACATCTGTTGCGTTAACAGTTTCAGGAAGTGTTACCCAGATGTAAAAGCCGCCTTTGGGTTTTGTCCAGGTTATACCAGCAGGCATGTTTTCTTCAAGTGCATGCAGCATTGTCTGTGCTCTGCGAGCGTAGGTGGGTCTGAGGATGTTGAGGTATTCGCCAAGCTTGTTTTGGTTTAAATACGCCGCAGCAAGTACCTGGGTAAAAGTAGAAGTACATGCATCCATGGATTGTTTTGCAAGCTGGCATTTTTCAATAATCGCTTCCGGGGCAAGAAGCCATCCAAGACGCAGTCCGGGGCCAAATATCTTAGCAAACGATCCGGTGTAGCAGATAGGCACCGGTTCGCTTCCCATAGCTTTCATTGGAATCGTGAGTTCCTTATCGTTTTCATCGAAATAGAGCTCTCCGTAAGGATCATCTTCAAGAAGGCAGATGTTACGATTTTCGAGAAGCTTAAGCAGCTCCTCTTTTCTCTTTTTGCTGTAGATAATACCTGCGGGATTGTGAAAATAGGGGCTTAGGTATAAAATTTTTGCCTTTTCACCAATTTGATCCAGCGTTTTTTCCAGCTTTTCGATCATTATACCCGATTGGTCCATCTCCACTCCGGTGGTGATGGCATCGTAAGACTTAAAAGCCGCCAGCGCACCGATGAAGCTTGGGTATTCTGTGATAACCGTGTCGCCCGGATCGAGCATTACCTTAGATACGAGATTTATAGCTTGCTGTGCTCCTGTGGTTACAATAAGCCCCTGGCCATCTAAATTGAACCCCTTAGAAATGAGATAGTTTTTCAGCGCTTCGAGTAGCGGGGGATACCCTTCAGTGGGGCCATACTGCATAGCTGCCTGTTTGTCTTTTTTTGGGAGATTGTTATAGAGTTCATCAATCATCTCTATGGGGAACAGATCGTTGGCAGGCATCCCGCCTGCAAATGATATTATTGAAGGATCTGCAGCCAGTTTCATCAGTTTTCTAATTTCTGAAGAGCGCATATTTCGTGCATTGGTAGAAAAATTTATCATCATAAGGCCTTTCTTGAAAATTGTGCAGGTTACAAGAACTATAATATACAGGATTGCAGGCTATTTTGCGTGGGATGAGAAAAATATCGAGGTGGTTTGTTTAGAGTTGCTCGTATCCTAAACTACTATGTACTACTGTATATACCGATTATCACAAACTTTTCTGGTCATTGGGAGGATTTGGAAAAAGCATATATTCGGTGGGAAAAGTGCAGAGGCTCAAATGACCTAATGTGGGAATGTATAAATTCTCTGGCAGAGTATGTCAAAGAGTGTCGAACTCTGAGACGCGAAATAACTGATGGAATGGGGGCTGCAAATACATCAACCCGAATCGCTGATACGGTAGTAGAGAGAAAGGCTGTTAACAGGTTCATCATCGCAAACGAAATATTGTAAGGCGATCGTCGATTTGATCCGCGATATAGGTGGGTTTGCCCGTACAGCTATTAAGGACAGTGTCCGCGAGGGTTCCGCCCATGGGCGGACTTGTCCGGGACAGTGTCCTCAAGGGTTCCGCCGGTCTCAGATGCCCGTTATTTGCCATCCGTGACCGTATCCGGGCTGGCAGCAATGATTATCGGAGCATGAAAAACCCTGATATCGGCACCTGAAGGGTGTGCCGAAACCATCTGTACCACAAAAATGGGTATCTGATTGGTTTGCGAACTCATCTGAAACGCGAAAACGGGTGTTCGGAAATACCAATCTTCAAACACTACTCTTGCAAACGGAAGTAACTGAACGGGTTCCCCTTCTCACTGGAGACCTCACCCCGGCCTTCGGCCACCCCTCTCCCCCAGGAGAGGGACACGCAGCAACGGTTCGTTTAGCGTGGGAAGATGGGTTTTGTCTGTGAAAAGGAGCGGGAGAAGAAGGGGGACATATTCAGTTGCTTTTGTTGCAAATAGAAGGGGATGGTTGCTGAGCGGCAGCCGATGCACAGGGGATGAGGTCCTGATGATTAAAAAAGGAAGATACTATTGGCACCAAACAGTACCCTGCCAACGCCCGGCTCCCTCCGCAGTAGCTACTGCGGAGAAGGCCAGGGGAGGTGACCTAATCTATTGCCTTTGGCCCCATAAGTAATTCTTTCTATTCACATTCCAATGAAACAAGATACGAGAATGTATTCCATGATGGTGAGCAATTCCTACTCACCAATGCTGAAGGTGTATTTACCACAACAGATGGGACCACTCTCACTCATGTATCTACTGAAGGTAGAGGCAACTTGGCTTTTAACGGGGAATTCTACGTGGGAGTAGGAGGTCAAGGTACTATAGGAATACTCAAAGAATTAAAAGTATCTGTGAAACCTACAAGACCAGTAATTAATCATGGATTTAGAGTAATTACGGCACCAAAATCACTCCATGTCACTTACCCTATCAACTATCCTATC
>JARUKZ010000064.1 GCA_029688955.1 Chitinispirillales bacterium ANBcel5
CTTCCCATTCTGCTTTTGTTAAAGCTATTTTTTGGTTACTACTATCAAACAACCTCACTACTCCATTTCCTTTATTTATATAATTTTCTTCTTCGTCATAATCATCCCATTCGCTATTATATCTTACTTGTTGAATATTATCCTCCTCATTCCCGCTTCAATGAGCAGTTTGCACAGCTCGTCGGTCTGATTTATGTCAAAAACTGATCTGAATACCAGGGTATTGCATATCGGATTTGAATCTGGTTGATTGAGATCTGCTCCGGTCCCATCCCTTTGACTGGAGTGGAGGACTGTAGCACCACCGTTTATACCAGAAATATTTTCTATACTAAATGGCTGCAAATACAGTTGTGCTTCTTGTGTACTTCTTATATAAATAGATGTACTCACATGTGATTCATCATCTACTCAGGACATTCCCAACGAGTTGTATGAGTAATCAGGCTTAATGCATTATCTTTGAAGTATATAAACACCTCGTTAGTTCCTACTAAATTGATGCTTTCACCATCAACACTGAATAACTTTTGCCCTGGGGCATAGCCTTCAGTAAAACCTTTTTGTGTTAGCTCTAATAGTACTTTTTCCATACTCATACCCAAAGAAAGAAATTCTGGCAATTGCCTTCTTCCCTCTATTAAGTTACCATTAGGACTACAGAACCACAAAGAAGTCGTATTGAATGTCCTATATGTTAACTGATTTTTATATTCAAGGCCAGGTGGGCCTAATATTTCAATTACTTCTTTTTTACTCATACTAGGCTTTAATTTATTGGGAGTTTCAGGAAAATCTTTATATAAAATATAACGAATTGAGTATTTTCCATGTTCTTTAGAAATACCATTTTCATAATTATACAAAGTTAGAGTATCCATATTACAAGCAGGATTTTGCCTCCCAGTTCTACTACAAATTAGCTTGTAATCTTCGACATGTGTTGTATCCAAAAATTGCTCCCAGGAAACCATTTTTAACTGCTCATTTTTCCCTATAGGTCGACCTTTACTGAATGATGAATCTAATACAGCACCAATATCAAAACAGTCCTCACCATAGGTATACGATATAAATAGGATTATTGAAATATTAAATATCTTCATTACTCTCAACATTGGCATCCTCTTCTAAAGCGATTTGTTGCTGAAATTCATAAACTCCAGAAACAAAGAGTTGTTTCTGTATTTTTCCCTAAAAAATCTAAATCAATCAATAGGTTTTACGATATCGCTCTTTCCACTATTCTATTCCTCACATAAATCTATATATATTTGACAATCAATTAGAGACAATCTATCATCTATAAAAAATAATGTTATTGGTACACGTCCTTCCATTTCCTCATGGACGAGATCATATTCTGGATATAATGCTCCTGAAAATGGATCAGATTCGGCTTTACTAGTATAAGTCCACCTGTTTTTACCCTGTAAATACAAGTTACCCCGAGGTTTCCCAAGTACTTCCAAAACCCTTTCTTTACAGTCTCCGATCTGTATTTTACTATGTAAATTTACATTTTCTCCTGAGATCAGGTACCGCTCATAAGTCTGACCCCTTTGAACAACTACGCCGTTTGAATATATTCTTACTGTTGCAGTATCGGTCCAACAGATACTATAATACGTCTTTTTTTCTTCACACACTACAAAATTATCGGAAATAACAGAGGAAGTATTAAAGAAATCGGATAGATAAAGCTCTTTCTCCTGCGGACCAGAGTGCCATATTTTTCCGGAACGGAAATCTCCCTCTTTGCCTTTAAACGGTTCCAAGGAAAACCTTTTCAATATCAGTTCTTCATAGTTGCTGCAGTTAATTATGTCTCCTTGTGCCATTACCATTGAAGCAATTACCACAATTATGATAAGTATCAATTGCATGCTAAACCTCCGCATTTTCTTTATTGTTATTATTCATCGCTTCCCATTCCTTTATAGTCAAACACCTTAATTTATTATTTCCTTGAAAAAGTGCAGCGGCACCATTGCCTCTCGAACGACCTGCTGCGTATTTAGTGGTATTATCATAATCTCTCCATCCATAGTTATCATCATAAACCTTATAAATTCTATCCGGACACTTATCATTCCAAATATTACAATTACCGCAAGAAGTAGAGCGGCCTTGCAGCAGTGGATCATGTCCATTGGAATCCGGCCCATCGAAATGAATATGATCGTTATGGCCTATTAGCTCCTGAACTCTCTCACGTTGTTTTATAATGTAATGACAGTTAAATTGAATTTTCTGAATCCCCTCATTAATGAGCAGTTTGCATAACTCATCAGTTTGGTTTCTGTCAAAAACAGATGTGAATTCGCCGGTATGGCATATCGGATTTGAACCTGAGCAATTGAGATCTGTTTTATCCAATCTGACTTTTTGTTCCCCGGTAACCAGCCAACATCTAACTCGCATCCTCATCAAAAACCTTGAACCGTGTGCTGCGAGTGCGGAAATCCGAATTCCTGTCGCGCCTGTGGTCTAAACAATACGTTTTTTATTGGTAGGTGGAAAGGGTTTAAAGGGGTACGATTTGTCATGTTACGGTGAGGAGGAGGACTTGAATTTACCTTTAAAACACCCCAACGTAACATCCCTACCAGGAACTATTTCGGATTATTTTAGATATAGTACCTATTCCAAACAATAACCGATATAAACCGAAATTAAACCCAGTCTACCATCAATAAAGCGTAAAGCTACGGTTGTTTTCTTTCCCCCGCCCGCACTTACAGCATTACAGGTATATAACCATCGGTTTTCATGCATTTGTCGTGGCTTTCCAAGTACTTCTAAAACTCTTTCTTTACTATCCCCGATCGCTATTTCACTGTTTAAATCCACATCTTTACCCGAAACTAGGTACCAGTCAATCGTCTGGCCTCTTTCAACAATGACCCCATTTGAATATATTTGTACAGTAAAGGTGTCTACCCAACAGGTTTCAACTGTCAATGTGACCTTTTCTTCACACTCTATATATTCGGCAGAAGTCACGGAGGAAACATCAAAAAAATCGGATAGATAAAGCTCTTGTTCCTGAGGACCACGGTACAACAGTTCACCAAAATCTAGGCCCCCATCATACAAAAATGGTCCCAGCGAATACCTCTTCATTATACGATCTTCATAATTGCTGCAGTCAAATGCGTCTCCCTGAGCTTTTATGAAAGAAAGAAACACCATTGCTGTGAAAAGTACTAAGTGCATACTACCCTTCCTCATTAGTCTGTACCATTTTTCTGCATTTCATTCCACTCTGCTTTTGTCAAAGCGTTCAAATCACCTGTACCCTGCCTCAGGAGTCTAATGGTCCCAACACCTCGAGAATTACCTTCTTCGTACTCACTCGTGTTACTATACTCCACCCACTGTTTCCTCCAATAAACCTTATAAATCTCATCCGGACATTTACCTTCGCCCCAAATGTTACAACCACCGCAAGAAGTAAAACGGAGTTGACGCATCGGTCCACGCGTCAAACCAGGCCCATCACAATGAATATGGTGGTGATGGCTTACCATCTCCTGAACTCTTTCTCGTCTCTTTATTATGTAATGGCAGTTAAAAATTATTCTCTCCATTCCTCCATTAATGAGCAGTTCACATAACTCGTCTGTCTGGTTTCTGTCAAAAACAGATCTGAATGCCAGGGTATTGCATATCGGATTTGAATCTGATTGATTGAGATCTGCTCCGGTCCCATCCCGAAGGGTTGAGTGGGAAATATAGAAGAAGGCACTACTTCTGTGATAACAGGTTTATAGTTGACCTTTTTCTGAGATAAAAGTCCCAAAATTAGTGCTTAATCTATCGCATGAAAACGGGTTTAAGCCTTTCAAATCTGGTCTGCAATACTATGCGATTTAAACTCCTGCAAACAACTACAGACGGATTATTAGACTTATTACTTTATTATTACACTTTTTACCAGGAATGCTCCTGATATTAGCTAAAGCGTATTCACAACCTCTATTCAGCACAAAAAAGTTTACCTAGTGGACAATTAATTAAAGCCAATCTATCTTCAATAAAACTTAAAATTACTGGTAGTTCCTCCCGGATTGAAACTTCCGGAATTTGTGCTCCTGGAACTGGGTCGCTTTCAGCTTTACGATAATAAAATAATTCATTCTCAAACTTCCAATCTGGCATTCCAAGTACTTCCAGAACTCTTTTTTTACTATCCCCGATCGCTATTTCACTGTTTAAAATTACATTCTCACCTGAAATCAGGTACCGGTCATAATTCTGACCTCTTTTAACAACTACGCCATTTGAATACACTTGTAAAGTTAACGAATCTGTCCAGCAATAGCTGCGTGCGACCTTTTCTTCACACTCTATATATTCGGCGGAAGTTACGGAAGCAACATCAAAAAAATCGGATAGATAAAGCTCTTTCTCTTGAGGTCCATGATATAGTTGCTTCCCTGAACGGAAATCTCCTATATTGCTAGGCCCAGTAAACGGTTCCAAAGAAAATCTTTTTAATATGAGTTCTTCATAATTACTGCAATCAATCATATCTCCCTGAGTTTTTACTATTGAGACAATAATAATAGATAATATAAGCATTAATAAATGCATACTACACCTCCTCTTTATTCTGTATTGTTGTCATTCATCTCTTCCCACTCAGCTTTTGTCAATGCGTTCAGGTCACTACCTTCGAAAAGTCTAACGGCCCCTCTTCCTCGGGAATCACCTGGGGCGTAATTAGTGGTAGTATTATCATACTCCACCCATTCCCCTCTATGAAAAACCTTATAAATCTCATCCGGACATTTACCTTCGCCCCAAATGTTACAACCACCGCAAGAAGTAAAACGGAGTTGACGCATCGGTCCACGCGTCAAACCAGGCCCATCACAATGAATATGGTGGTGATGGCTTACCATCTCCTGAACTCTTTCTCGTCTCTTTATTATGTAATGGCAGTTAAAAATTATTCTCTCCATTCCTCCATTAATGAGCAGTTCACATAACTCGTCTGTCTGGTTTCTGTCAAAAACAGATCTGAATGCCAGGGTATTGCATATCGGATTTGAATCTGATTGATTGAGATCTGCTCCGGTCCCATCCCTGTGACTGGAGTGGGGCCTCATAGCACCACCATTAATACCAGAACTATTTCCTATACAAAATGGTTCTACCCTTTTTTGTTTTCCATCTTCATCAAGGACGGTACGGGGTGACCCGTCATCATTGCTCAGCCATTTGTCCCCAATACTCTTTAAAATTTCAATCTGACTTTTGGTACCCCAACAACCAGCCATCATCCAACTCGCGTGGTCTCCATCAAAAACCTTGAACGGTGTGCTAGGAGAAAGCAGTGCTCCAGAGACAAAAATTCATATTTGGCTTGCGGTACTTTTAACAAAACGACCTGTCATGGTCCGGTGAGGAGGAGAATCAATGCTTTACAAAGAAATACCCCAACATACATACTCAGTTATTTGGCAGAACTTAGTAATTTTACCATCTCAGGTGTGCCAAAATTTTCAGACCATTGCAATGGGGTGTAACCCTCATGATCGGTTACATAGATATCGACTCCATAAGAAATGAACAGTTCGACTAATTCAATATTATTGTTTTTTACTGCGAAAATAATAGGATAATTAGTATAATTCACGCCAGTTTCTCTTATTCCATTTACATTAGCTCCCTTTTTTATCATTTTTTTTGCTAATTCAATAGCGATCTTTTCGTCAGTAACTTTTGATGCCAGTACCAGTGGAGTTGTAGCGTTCTCATCGTAGATCTGATCAATATTATCGTATACTTCGTAATTTATTAGCATCTTTACGATCTTGTATTTATTAAAAACAAAACCAGTATAGAGCAGATCATATTCATAAATATTGTCTGTTAAGCAATAGTATAAGCATGCACCACTCTTAAGTAGCTCAAGAATTTCATTCATGTCATCATTATAACAAGCCTTACCTAACTTAGTTAATTTATAAGCTCCAACCTCATAGATAAACTCATCAGCACAATTACGATTTTCCATAGCACTTTCGAAAACTGAACCCACTTCTGGATCACTATAATGAAGATAACTGGTTTCATTCTCACATAATTTATCGGGAGATGCTTCCAATTTTTCATTACCACTGCAACAGTAGATTGCAAGGAATAACAGTAATTTATAATTGATCAATTTCAACATGAATACAAGGCTCACTTTCAAGATATTGTACAATGTCAGTATTCTTAATACTACTAATGGCGTGTAGTATCCGAACTACTTTTTCATTTTTAGTTAAAGATTCAATAAACTTTTCAGCACTAAGATTATTAAGCGAAATATCTACTACATTGAGCTTATTGTATACTTCTTCAGGTACACAATGTAATGATACGCGTTTTCCCTCTTTCGCTAGTTGAGTTATTTTTGTAACCATATTATTGATAATTGTTTCTCTATTTAAATTCCTTTCTACTCCTTCATCATAAACAGCTGTAACTGCTCGTCCAGGAGCTGCATACCTAATCCTATTTCCGTTGGACAAATTATTATACATTGCATTTGCTTGCTGAATAGGATAACGAATTGTACTACTTACCGTTATGCTATCGTGGCCGGAATTCAATGCTGCTTCCGATAAAATCTGCATACTTTTTCTTGATAGTATTTCTCTCCTTTCTTTTGATAAGTTACTAGCAAATAATACGTATTCACCCCAACTGTCATCTTGTATCGTGTCTTGAGTTATATAATTAACTTCGAGCTTCAACCTTCCACCGCTCTCCACTCTCTTTACAAAATTCTTCTTAAAAACCTCCATGTCAGTGAAATCGGTCTCACTGTCAAAGATGTGAATATTGCCGCCGGTATTTCTGCTTTCGTTTCCAAGTACACACAAATTGGTTCTGTCCTGATTTTGGGTGCTGGGGTCGTGCTCCAGCCATAAGCGGTGTTTGGTCTTCTCTTTTTATATTTGATTCATATTAATGCACTATGAATGATTAACCTTAAGCCACCAGATGTACTCGGGGAAAGGATCTTCTCTTATTTCTGCGGTTCCAAACATCCCAGTATAGTATAACTGTTTGGGTTTATGATACAGATGTTATTGAATAAGTTCCAATTCGGTAGCGTTTTTAAATTCAAAATTATATTTATTATCTTTTTCATCATCCAGAAAGGTAGTGATTTCCATTGAGCCTTCTTTAATTTTTACTTCAATGTTTTTTTCTTTTAACCCTTCATCCTCAACGTTAGGTTGTCCTATGGCAAAATTATCAATATTGTATAAATGGCCTCTTGCATACTTATATACAAAGAATACAGACATGTAGTAATCATCCAATTCTACTAAAAAAACTTTTGATTCTAGGCACTTGAAATACCACATATCTAATTCACCTCTATCGTATATGTCTTCTATCTTGAATGTTTTGTTAATTGAAGAAGATTCATTCTGATAATTGATGTATGGATATTCTATAGCTATATCAATTTCAACATAACTATAATTATAAATACCACTCTTAAAACTAGTTTCTGTGTATTCCTTTTTTTCACAACATCCTTGATTTATTTCATTTAGCAGCTGATTTTTTGGGTAATCTTCTAAGCCAAGCTCAATATTTTCCTTTTCTAGTTCAGATTGCCTACTATTGTATTTACTACATGATAAAATTATTATCGATAATATAAGTAATAATCCAAGATAAAGTTTTATTGCCATAATGTCTCCTTTATAAGATTTTGAAAACTTTTGTCTTCTGGTGTTAAATCATGTTCTGTTTTAATCGGAAAATAAATACAAGGGTTACATCTTTTGTCAAATCCAAATGTATTTATATCGTTGGTTATTTCTAAGTGCAAGTGTGGGTTACGTGTACTAATATTAGCTCCACCCCTTCCTGAAATACCTGTTAATCCAATTATATCGTTTGGCCCAACTTCCTCTCCTTGTTTGAAAAAATCATTTTTACTTAGATGCATATAAACAAGATAGAATGGACCATCATAATTAAAATTTATATCTAATACTTCCCCTTCATTTTTATAAGTAGGTTTGTAATCAGTATTTCGAAGCTCTTTGAAAGTATCTTCGTCTTTAACTTTCAGTACAACAACATGTCCAGCGAGAGATGTAGATGTATAAACACGCGCAACAACAGATTCGACACATGCATATACTTTTTTTCCTGGTTTTGCTAATAAATCCACACCAGCATGGTTTCCAACATTATCCCTTATATTTTCGCCAAAAGACCCATGCCATGGTTTATAGTGTCCACCCTGACTATACAAACAAAGCATAGGATCATCAATTGGTGGTCTCCAATTGGCAGGCTGAGCATAATTCACCCGCATCCTCAACCTTCCACCGCTCTCCACTCTCTTTACAAAATTCTCTTTAAACACCTCCATGTCGGTGAAGTCGGTCTCACTGTCATAGATGTGAATATTGCCGCCGGTATTTCTGCTTTCGTTTCCAAGTACACACAAATTGGTTCTGCCCTGATTTTTGGTTTCGGGGTCGTGCTCAAGCCATAAGCGGTACCTGCCCCAACGTTTTACTCCTCCTGGCCATGTTCCGCCAAATGTGCCTCGCCAAAAACCGAGGTCATCTATGCACTGAAGATTATCCCGCTTTAACCACCATATACCTTCGGGAATGGGACCTTCATTTACCTTATCCTGCCCTTCAGGCGGCTGCAGATCAGCACTTCCGGTGAACGCTTTGAGCGCGTTAACACTGTTAGTGTCGTCAACCTTAAAGGGCACCTCTTTCCCATCCTCATCAAACCACTGCAAAGATGAACCGTTAAAAACAAGGTGCTCTTTTCTTCTCAGGGCAATGGTAAAGGGGTTGCATAACGGTTCAGAATCAACTCCTCCCAGCGCCACCAGTTCAACAGTGTACCCGGCAGTGTCTGAAGGAAGTGTAAGTTGAATTCGGTTTCCATTACGCGTGAGATCTGTTGTAGCCGAGGAGATTTCACCATCCTCACTTTTTTCATATCTAAGCTGCCACTTGATACTCTCTTCAAATTGTTTCATCTTTTCAGTGGGATTACTTATTGAATAGGAATACTCCAATTCCCACTGAGGCAAAGTCTTAATATCATAACGATAGGGCCTGATTTCATCATTTTCAGCCTCAACAGACACCGGCATTCCCGGTTTAGCGGGCAGAGACTGTCCTTTGTCTCCCCCTGAAACGAGTTTAAGCTCTTTTATGGTGAAATCTGTCGCTAAGTTAGGAATGTCAACCTTATACCTGTAAAAGGTAATCCCCCCAACAGTTACACTGTTCTCTGTATCGAGTACCGAACTGTCCCAAGGCTGATCAGAAAGATTTTCTGACGCGGCTTGAAAATGAACATACTCCCTCGAAAGTCCGGCCCACTCTCCGGCTTTAAAAACCTCAGCTACATGAGGCAACATTTCATTTAACTCTTCATCGGTTGGTGTTTGTCGGATAAGAGAAGTATGGCCTGCTAATCCTGCCAGAAAATCGATGTCACTCCATTCAAACTTCCCTAACCTGTTAAACATACATGCCGAGAGCGCTTTACAGGTATCCGGATCAGCGTATCGGTCTGCAGCGGCTGCCCGTACCAGTCCGATCAGGGCGAAAAATTCCGATCTCTGATCGGATGTAAGCCCGCTTTTTTGCATTTCAGATAGCTGGTGCAAAAACAGTATGGGGTGAAACTGGTAGACCTCCAGGCCACCGCGTGCTCTCTCCGCATAACCATCAAAGATACCCTTCTCCTTTAGTTCATCCCAAAAGGAACACCTTTTTATTACATTAAGAGTATCTTCAAGTTGGGGGTTATTTTCCTCTGAATCCTCAGAATCTAACC
Organism: Chitinispirillales bacterium ANBcel5; assembly: GCA_029688955.1. Classification (NCBI taxonomy): domain Bacteria; kingdom Pseudomonadati; phylum Fibrobacterota; class Chitinispirillia; order Chitinispirillales; family Chitinispirillaceae; genus Cellulosispirillum; species Cellulosispirillum alkaliphilum. The sequence goes on from JARUKZ010000064.1 coordinate 9,847, forward strand.
CTAAGTGTTTTCCAAGCTCCGCATACTTACTGTCACAATAGTGCCATTCACTTGGACTTCTAATAATCAGATGAGAAAGTCGCCTGCTCCACTCCTTTTTCGAGTAGATCTTTTTTATATTAAAATCACCATCACTGTTGGTAATAGCCTCTGTTAACTGCTGAGCAGTTTCTGTTTCTTCTATTGTTCCATCTTCAAGACGAGCGATTGTTTTAAGATGCTCAAAATCGACAAAAGCATCGTGGTTCGCGGGATCCTCAAACATGCACTCATACCCGGCCCATGTAAATGGTGTCTGAGGTTCTATGTCAGTAATGTCGACCATTGTATCGGAATCAAGATAGGCGTATTTTACCTGATCGATAAATGTAAGATCAGGAGAATCGAGCATAACTGTTGTCTCATTCTTTGTTTTTTCACTTTGAGGTTTTTGTGATACTACCCATGGAGTATCCTTTATCAGTCTGGATTTATTGGTACCCTCTTCAATCTCTCCAAGCACCTCTCTTTTTATCCATACCTGTGCCTGCTCTTTTTCCGCGCAGGGTAAAAGAACTATCCTGTTGGGATCAGTCAGTTTTTCTACCAGGTATATTGTATCGCTGTCAGTCACCCAACCATTAAACACGGTGCTTAACTTGTGGATATCGCCAACTGTATACCAGTGATTATCGTCACCATTTAAAAGGTCGCAGAATTTTTTACCCTTATGCACAAGCCAGCAACGTTGTACTGTCCGAACCAGGCCTGTAACCTGGACTCTGAGATACTCCCCGCCGTTGTTATCGTCGATAACAGTGACGTAATCACCCTTGTGGAGTGTAACATTTTTAAGAGTAGCCGGTACAAGATCTCTTCCGGCAGGAATTACATAGCGTCCCTTCTTTGCAAAGAAACGCTCCAGTTTTGGATCATCAAGTATAGAACCGGTTTGGGATATTCTCTCTGGTGAAAAAACTTCCAAATGAAAGAATTTTTTACCATCAACAGATAAATAGTTCGATGGAAAGCCCACAATATCCCCGGCTGAAACAAGTGGTCTTTCTTTAGTGTCAGGAATGTGAAGCGATCCAAGCTTAGACTCATCAAGCTCCTCAGATGGAATCGTTTTTACCTGACCCTCAATTTTTATGTAATAAGGCCCGGGCACTACTGTATTAGGACGTGGCGATTTAAGCTCTGCCCAACCCGGTTTATCTTCTATACGCTCAAAAGAGATCTCTACACCGTTTTCTATAAACGATACCACATTTGCTGCATCCCCGGGAGCATCGGAGTACACTGCTAAACCATAAACACCCTGACAGGCATTCCATTCCTTATCCGTTCTCTGATTTACTGGACCATTGGCGGTAGATTGAATGAAGGATTGACCCTGATCATTTGTTCCTATCTCCCCTGTTCTACGTATGACACCATTTATAATTTCACCAGCCGGAGTAGTATAATTGACCTCCTGATCACCCGCACTATTGGGTTGACCAATCTTTTCCACAATTGACTTATATGGTATTAAATAATGGGTGGCTTCTCTTTTTTCTTTTTTCCAAAGCATCAGTCCGGGCACCGGTCTGTCGCTACCGTTAGCTTCATAGCCCTGAGCGCGCAAAAATGATGGAACAAATTCACCTTCCGGTTTGGGATTAAGATGCATGTAAAGGGAATAGTAATCCAGACTATTACCCAATACCGACCTATACTGATGTTTACACAAGACAAAGCTTGTTGAGAACTCAATTGGCTCACCATCTATAGTAAACTCCTCTTCGATGAACCTGTATGCCACTACTTCGCCATTTGCCACTGCCACAACAGGACCATCGGTGATAAGATGAATACCACCATGCCAGGTATGGTTTCTGCACCCCAGAGGAAATGATCCGCCAACTTCATCACACTTGTGCGCATTAAGACAACTATTACCATCATCTACTCTAACAGGATAACTAAACCCTTGTGTCAATGTATTATTGTTTATTTCCATTGAGCAATCATCTCCGGGAAAAACACTCTTGCCAGCTTTATCAGATTTTTAATGTATTAAGTGCCGGTCCTGCTCAGAAGGATTAAGAACTGAACAAAAACGGAGCTGCACCTGTCTTTATTTGAGTTTTTTCACTCACCTTATCTCTGACTTCACCCTCAAATTCTATCTCTCCACACTCTTCCACGACCCAAATAGCCTTACCGGTACCCTGCTCATTTCTCCCATGA
>JARUKZ010000065.1 GCA_029688955.1 Chitinispirillales bacterium ANBcel5
AAAAACACTAACTATCAGACATGGTAGAATAAATCCAGTACGTTTCATTTCCCTTCTCCCTTTGAATATGTTTACCCCAAACAGTAATCAACAACCTGACAAACAAACAGCCCACAAGTGACAATGATTAGTATGATGGCAATTTTTCATACCCCTACTCTATCAACCCATGTTCTTTTGCCCAGGCAAAAATATCCTTATACATCTGTCGTCCTTTTTCTAATCCCACCTTATGTCCAACCCCACTGTACACGATATTGTCTATCTGTACACCACTGCTTTGCAAATCTTCGATTATCTCTAGCTGCGTAGCTAAATCGAGTTCATCAAGCTCACCATTAATGTAGAGAATCGGTGATTTGACTTTCTTTAGATCTTGTGCGGGATTATATCGTAAGTAGGAACTCCAGAACCGGTAACTGTGACCAAGAAACTCTTTTGTAACATTATCCGGGTCAGCATATATGGTTTCGATACGTGACCTGAGCTCTTCAGCACTTTCAATTCCCCACTGCTGAGAGCGTCCGATGGCATGCTCAACAGAAAAGAGCAGATCCTCTTCAAACGTGCTTACGCTCCCGGCCATTGCAACATATCCTGTTATAAGCGCCCCACGCTCGGCCGCGATCTGCGGAGCAAGCATTGTCCCTTCAGAATCGGCCATAATAAGAATTTCTTTGATACCACGCTCTAAAAGATCATCTATTACTGTGTTTAGATCATGAAGTCTCTGATAGCGATTATTGGTGATAAAGTACTCCTGTTCATCAAATACATCTGATTTTTGCGGATAGACAATCTGATATCCAAACAGTGATGCTTCAGCGCCCATACCGAAATCTTTAGAAGCGGGAAACATTCCCGAGCCTCTGATAAAAAGCAGTACCCTTTCATAGTTGGTTTCATCGTTATAGCCAACATAATAGGTAACATCACCCGTCTCACCCTCAACTACATACCTTCTAAAGTCCAAAGTAATTGTACGGCTACAACCGGTAAACACCAAAGGGAGAGCAACAATGCATGCCAAAACACTCATTTTTACGAGGAAAAGTTTCATGGCCGGTATCCTTGTGTATGGTTTACATAGATTTTGTGAACGGATGACAGTAATATACTATCTAATTTGGATAAGTGAAAGCGGGATAACACCAGTTTCTTTTGAGAGTCACTGCTGACAGTATGGAATTTTTCAAATTTTCCTTGCTTACTAATGAGCTGTTTAGTATTTACACTATCATGGCATCCTTTAATGTGCAATGATAGGTAAAGACAATGCCATGTTTTTTATTATCGTAGTTATAATATTACAGGTGGTAACAATCGTATGCCTGCATCCCTCTTCGATAATCTTACAGGGGAATTTGGAGACGGTACACCCATTAGAGCCATATCTGATAAGTACCGATATATAAAATCTATTGAATCCAATCTCTCACGACTCTTTAGGCTTCGTAAAGGTGCGTATCCCCATAATCCTGCCATGGGGGTGCAAGACGGCATTGAAATTAACACAATGCTCAAAAGTAATCGCAAGGGCCTTGAAGAGGAGCTTACAAAAATGATCCTTTATTTTGAACCCCGAATTAGTAAGGTAAGATACTCAAACTGGCAGTACCGGACAGAATCGGGAACGGTCATTTGCATCATTATCGCAACACTTGTAAAAACTAAAGGTCGGGTACCTTTTAAAGCGGTGTTTCACCATGCTGTTGGCGGAAACAGTATCGAAATTGCTACGGTAGCGAATGCTGGAAATATGGTTGGAATTGAAGCCAGTACGGATGAGTTTCCGGATGATTGAACTTACTCCTTCTCATCACCCCAGATGATATGGATTTTCTTACCGTGCTTTTTTTCAAGCTGACGAACTTGCCAAGCATTAAAAACACCTGCAATACCGAACTGGATAAACATAACAGTCGAAAGAAAGGCGGCAAAAACCCCTATTCCCAATTGAAAATTTTTTGAAATCCTGCCTGCAATTATTGCAATTGCACCACCACCTATAGGAAACAGTATATTAAGTCCAATAACACCATGGTGTGCTTTTGAAAGAAATGATTTTGAATAATAATCTGCAAATGCACCAGACCTTACCAAACCCTTATTGTCAATTATTGTTTGCTGTGACATAAAATAAGTTCCATTTCTAAAATCAAAGCATTTTAGCCTATCCTTTTCTGTAAAATGATAGTCATCATAATAATACTTCAGGGGAAAGAAACTGTAGCAAATGAAAAACAATAAGGTTAAGGCCATAATTATATCAGCCGATGCGGTGTTTCCAAGAGCCAATGCAAGCAATGCACCTGTAATCATTGCCAAACCAGAGCCCATAGTGAAAAAATAGGTTAAGCAAGGAGCGAGAAAATGCCAAAACAACCTGTTTTGTTTTAATTGTAAAAAAAAGAAAGCAATGGTTGATGCTATTAGACCTGTTACTAAATAATAAGGCAGAAAGGCTACACCCCCAAAGACCCATAACGCTACAGACAACAATGGTATTATGGTAAAAACACTGTAACCGATTATCGAATACGGACGTTTTTTTTCTTTAATCATCATACTTATCTTCGAAATGGGAAATTATAATACTGCATGTAAATCATCCTGATATGGCGTTCAAGTTGGTAATAATTTCTACCAATTGGCTCAACAAATCTTTCATTGATAAATCTTGTAAGTGCCCTTTCTGCTTTTCTGCCTTGGTTCCTTAAAGCACTGGAAACCCCAAGGGTCTCATCAAGGTAGTCAAGAGTAATTCCAACAACAACGGTGATAACTAAACCCGCTGCCACTATGGCAAAAACAGGTGCAGCAGTCACACCCAAAAGCATACACCCAAAACCCACAACAAACCCCGCCACGACAGCGCTTATAGCAGCTTTTGATACGTTCATTCCAAATTCTACTATTAAATCAGAAATAAACCTCCCGTCATCGGATAACATACCCTGGTGCCAGGCAACGAGATCAACCACACCAATTACAACTACCGTAAGGACATTCCCCCTGAGTGCCGGGCTAAGCCCCCTTGCCGCAGCCGTCGCTCCGGCTGTAGGACTTTGGACTGCGCTCAACGCCATCACTCTGGGGTTCTGCAGTGCATACCGGGTGCCCCGAAACGTTGCACGGGTGCCACTCAAACCCTTAAATATCACAAAGTATTTACCATTGTACGGTTTGATATAAAACTCTTGCCCCGGAAAAAAGTCCCTCAAAAGATCGAAATTATTTACCGCTCCACCAATACCACCACCCAAAAGGTTATTACAGAGGGATCTTATAAATGCTTCTTTATCATATATTGATTCAAGTGTATATGCGCCTTCAGATAACCCCTCCTCTTCAATTATACTAGCTGGTACTTCGGTCATAGCCATGCTATTTTCAAGATCTTCCGGCTCTACCTCGTCGAACGGGTCGACCTCAATGCCAGGTGTACCCCCAATCTGAGGAAATACCCGATTCCCAAATAGTATCTCAATTGGCTCGTGAGGAGAAAAAAAGTCGCGGGGAAGCATTACAGGTAATCTGTTTTGTTCCCAGTGTAAATCAAGGTAAACAGTATCATACTGAAGCGGTCTTATAATAGAGAAATTTGCAGATTCATACTGCTTCAACCGAATACTATCCACTACGATATCGTTTTCTGCATCGAAAATGGGTCTCATCTCTTCACACTCACGACAATAAACAGTAAATGGTGTTGATGAATCAGTTTCATCATATTGTGTTATTTGTACCTCCTGGGGCTGAGAGATAAAAAGTACGTCATAATTTCCAGGCTCCTGAGGTGGTTGCCAGGTAGATTGCCCAAGAAATATTGTAAAGTCTCTATCGCAATTCATAATCTATGCAAAAGTCCCCGTGTTATCAGGTTGATGATTCGATGCATTTCTGTTAAAAGACAAGCCAACTTTCCCACAATTCCTTTTTAATACAGCTTTACCCCTTTTCGCTTCAGATTTTTCAACTTCTGAAACCTCCAAAGTTAAATTAAATGGACACCCCTCCTCATCCCTGAAGAAAATAGTAACATCTTCCACACCTGCATCAGATTTTGATTGCTGTTCAACTTTGCTGTTACCCCTGCAAGCTGCGCTCTCCTGAGCAGCTGCAACATGGGGTCCTTCTCTTAATAGTACTTCAAGTTCTTCGATCTCCTCGGGACTGTACATACAATCACTTTCATCGTAAAATTGATACGAAAGATACGGCCCCGCCTCAATGTTACCTACAGGCCGCGTCACCGTAATGTGTTTATATCTAAACCCCAGGTAAAGTTCATGCCCAAAGTGATCGTGTTTACGGTCTTTTATATTTGGCATCATCATTCGTACATATTCAAGTTTTACAGGTTCAAGCAAAAACCGTTGCCCAATAATCTCTATATTACCACCTTCCTGTAGCTCAGGGAAGTATAGTACCACACGCCTTATGGCAGTCTGAGAAAAATGTTGTGTAGGGCAAATAGTCGGTAACAACTGCAGCATAAGGTTATTAACATCCATGGAAACATGTACCGTACCATGGTGTGTAACCCAGTTTGAATTGCCAAAGGATTGCATTGTTTCTTTTGCACCAATGATCTGATTGTAAGTATGTACCTTGAAAAGTCCTTCTTTACCTGCAAAAGTATAAGGACCGGTAATTGCATCATGTATAAGGCGAATACGCATATATGTTTCATAGGCCATGACGCAATTACTCCTAATCAGGGAGAGGTGAAGGTGCTCATTTAAAATGCACCGCACTAAATAATATGATTTATTTCAGAGACAAGAACAACATTCTTTTACTTTTTGATTAAGAAATCCCCTACAAGCATACTTAGGTATAAGCATTTTCCTTAAATCTAAATACTCCCGATTGGAATGTGAAATTTGTAAAATATGAGAACTACAAGATGTTTCTCCATCTTTCATTCAGATTGAATTCCCTCCTAAGCGCCCAAAGGGCGCTCAAAAAGATCAGCGGGATACACCAGTCTACTGGCGAAGTCCCCGTGTGTGGTTCCCAAAATGACCCAGGAGCCAAAAGGGCGAGATAGTTCCTGGTTGCACCCGAAAATAGAGGGGAGAATCCCAGGTCTAGAACTACTGATAGAAACCGGAACAAATGCCATCTCATTCTTGCCTACTGATAGTGACTTAGCCCTCGCAGGCTACAAAAGGGACGACCGGACACCTCTGCAGGCTTTCCCGCCTTCTTACAAATAAAGAGTCATTTATAAGTTAACCCACCATCCTCGATTCTCCACCCAAAGTTATTTATGAGATAATCCCTTGCATCTGCTGCATATTGAGAGTACCGATTATCTCCAGCACTTAAATAAACATTTTGCTGAAGTTCTTGTTCGGCCCACCCAATGAGTAGAGCGTCATAATTTTCTAAAGATAGGTTTACTCCACCAAACATCATACCTGCATTTTCCACTTTTGTCACATTCCAAGACCCAATGTTCTGGTCAAAAGATTCAGCACCTCTAAACATACTAAACATATCAGATACACTGCTTACATCCCAATTAGTTATATCACCATTAAAGGAAGTAGCTAAATTAAACATATATGCCATATCCACAACATTTGAAACATCCCAACTGCCAATGTTCTGGTTAAAGGATGTAGCCCCATCAAACATCCGTTGCATATTAGTTACATTTGAAACATCCCACAAGCTGATATCCTGATCAAAAGATTCTGCATTTAAAAACATCCAATACGTACTGGTCACATTTGCCAAATCCCAACCACCGATGTCCTGATTAAAAGAATTTGCATTAGCAAACATTATGCTCATATTAGTTACATTTGAGACATTCCAACCACCGATGTCCTGATTAAATGTTTCGGCAAAACTAAACATACCATACATATTTGTCACGTTTGCCACATCCCAACCACCAATATCATGGTTAAACGATAAGGCACCGTTAAACATATAGCTCATGTTAGTAACGCTTTGTGGTATGCTATCTGGCACATTTTGCAGGTTTTCTGCATACCAGAATGCTCCTTCCAAAGATTTAATACCAAGATCACCAAAGCTACTAACCTTACGTAATTTACTATAACCGGTAATTGTATCACCCCAACTACGTCCCTTACCATACTGAGTAAGTTTACCAGTAATCAATACCTCGTATTCACCCTCTTCGCTATACGTGTGTGCATGATCGCCCTCACTGCGAATAGTATCTCTATTGCCATCACCCCAATCAACTACAACATCCACATCTCCATACAGGGGAAGAGCTATGGTTGTTCCTTCTGAATGTTTTGTGTCAAAGACAAGTACCATAGCGGTACTATCCCACAGTGCTGTAAGCGTACGGTTCATGGCAGGCATGGTTGTGGGAAGCTCTGGTTCCCAGCCATCAAAGGTATATCCATCACGGGTGGGCTCATCCGGTATGCTTATATTCGTGCCAAAGTTCTGAGTTATTGGATCGATTTCAGTGCCACCCTTAGTGTCAAAAGTGATCGTGTACTGGTTTATATTCCACTGGGCATAGAGAGTTACATCCTCTGCTCCCATGGTAAACTCAGCCTCATCGGCATAAGAATCACCGCTGCCACCAGGTTCGGTATTCCAACTATTAAATGAGTGCCCTGTACGGCCAAGCTGGTTTGAGCTGAGGGGTGCTGTTTGGTCGGTGGCAATAATCTGCGGTTCCATTGAGCCGCTTCCCTCATTAGCATCGAATGTTATGATGTTTTCGTTTGCACTCCACTGCGCGGTATGCGTGCTATTTTCATCATGCATAGTAGCAGGAAGCTCAGGCTCCCAACCATCAAAGGAATATCCAGTACGCTCCGGAGCCTCAGGCGTGGTTATCGCAGTGCCAAAGTCCTGAGTTATTGGATCGATTTCAGTGCCACCGTCACTGTCAAAAGTGATCGTGTACTGGTTTATATTCCACTGGGCATAGAGAGTTACATCCTCTGCTCCCATGATAAACTCAGCTTCATTTTCATACGAATCACCGCTGCCATCAGATTCGGTATTCCAACCATCAAAAGTGTGACCGGTACGGCTAAATTGATTTGAGTCAAGAGGTGCTGTTTGGTCGGTGGGTATAGTCTGAGGATCCATTGAGCCGCTTCCCTCATTAGCATCGAACGTTATAGTGTTTTCGTTTGCACTCCACTGTGCGGTATGCGTTTTATTCTCAGCCGGCATAGTATCAGGGAGCTCAGGCTCCCAGCCATCAAAGGAATATCCAGTACGCTCTGGTTTCTCTGGCGCGTTTACTACCGTGCCAAAATCCTGAGTTATGGGATTAATTTCAGCACCGCCGTTGCTAACAAAGGTAATAGTGTATTCAACCAACGTCCATTTTGCATAAATGGTACGGTCGTTCTCAATTAAAACCCCCTGAAAGTCAAATGGTATGCTTAAGCTTCTATCTCTGTACCATCCTCTAAAACGGTAGCCTTCCCTCTGCGGCACTTCTGGCTCTTCTACACTCTCTCCATACTTAACTCTTTGTGAGTCTACTTCTGAACCACCATTGCTATCAAAAGAAACAGTGTACACATTTAGCTTCCACTGAGCATGCAACGTGAGGTTATCAGCTCCCATCTCAAATGTGTCATTGGGATCAAAGGAGTTACCCTCTCCATTCGGATCGGTATTCCATCCCATGAAATGATGCCCCGTGCGGGTAAGGCTACCTGCTCCGGCTACTGTAACCTCTGCCCTCTCTTCATAAAAAGCTGTGTCGGGAGCGCTGCCGCCGGTATTGCCGTTTCCATGATAGGCAATAAAAAATACCGGGTCTTCTGTCCACTTTGCCTCTAAAGTCAGATCGCCCATTGTACCGCTCTCTATCTGTGATATCCTTACCGAATCCACAAACCATCCAAGAAAACTAAAACCCTCTCTTGATGCGTTATTTAATGATATAGCTTCAGATTCTATAGTGTAGGAGTTTGGATTATCGTCGTGGTTGCTTCCGCCGTTAAGGGTGTAAGAGATTTCGTAGGTAACAACATTCCAGTAGGCAAAAAGGGTAGTATCACTGGTTATCACCCCTTCTTCAAAATCCCACTTCTCATCCATATTCTGATCACTGTACCAACCATCAAAAGTATAGCCCTCTCTTTTTTGGGGCTCAGTTGGCTTTTCTAAAAGCGTTCCCGCAGTAACACTCTGTGTGGTGACTACCGAATCGTAGTTAAGGTCAAATGTTACTGTAAAGCTGTCGGTGTCGCTTTCCTCAGTCCACCGGGCATGGAGAATTATGTTTTCGTTGGGAACGGTGAGAGCGTCTCCTGCTATAAATATCTCAGAAGTGGAGCCGTGATCAATGCTCCATCCTATAAACTCAAAACCGTCTCTTGTGAGTTCTCCGGTATTACCAAGTACAGTTGCATTCTCGTCGGTTTGGTAGAACATTGTATCGTTTGGTATATCACCGGAATCGTGGTTGGAGCTGTTGTATATAACACTGTAGCCAGGATAAACTTTTAACTCAAGCTCTGCCTCTCTTTGCACATTCCGAATAAAATCAACAGTTATAAAGAGTTCATAGGTTTGGGCAGAATCGTAGGTAAGGGTTAGCGGTAACTTCCCCTCCCAGGCATCAGTACTAAGCGAATCGATACTTTTTTTAGTTCTTGAGTCACCAAACTCTACAGTGATTTTCTCTATGTAATTACCACCAACCAGCTCCAGAACAAGATCAAACGGTTCACCGGCAATGATTCGGCTATCTTCATCATACAGGTATAAATCAAGTGAGGCACGTTCAATGGGGTCTTCAGGTTGTTCACAGGAGGTGCTAAAGAAAACAAGTGGGCAGAGAAAAAACAGTAAATATCGTCTCATGTTGTAACTCCTGGTGGTAAGCGGTTTAGTATAATAAAGATATCTGCGATAATATAATACATTTACGCTCTGACATGAGGATTTCTTATGTCTGAGAGGGATTTTGGCTTTTGGAATAAAAGGTTTATGGGCCTAAGATCACCTAAGCAGTAGCTACGAAACCTTGGGCGACCTTCAAGAGTGCATAGTTCCGTTTGGATTCCCCCCCTTCGGCAATATAATCACGGAAGGGATAACATTTTTTTATAGTAATGTACCATACTCCTTTTTTTTACACACACTTATTCGAACTTTAATGAAATAAGAGTCCTGAAAGGCCATTCCATTTATATCCGGGTGTTTTAACTCATGATAGAGAAGCTAGGAGTTTTTTATCGTACTGAAATAACGATTTTCTTATATTATTTCACATATTATTCCCAAACACCCCAAACGCTTACACTATACATAAGTGAACTACTTTTCACTCTGATCCTTTTCTTCAGGTCCCTTTGGGAAACATTTAATCCCAAAATTTTGAGAAACGTGGGTCTTTTTGTAAGAATATCACGAACCTCTCTCCCTTACCAAAAACCTCCACTACTTTATCCCCTTCTAAAAATCGACTCACCCCCGAGCAACTTATCCTGTTTTGAAAAAGAGTAACTTTACTTTATTGTTTGATATAAATATTTTATAGGGGTAGCAGAACTTTCGATAGATGAAACAGTAGCACGGTAAAAACCTTATCACATCTTTGCCGGAGTAAGCAATGCCACCAATCAAAGCACCAAACGCTTCAGCACGACGGCGAAACTCAAAGCCCAAAAGACCAGGGGTGTCGTCGATTATTAAACAAAAAGCTGATGCGATTCCCGATAGCCAGGTTGTTAAACAGCACATGCCTCCCACGATCTTTGTCAAAGAGGTTGGCAAGTGGCTCACCTATATGGAAGCAGATCGTGAAGCGTGGGTTAAAACAGGGTTTCCGTGGTCGCAATTTCTTGAATTCTCTCAGCTACACAGTGAACTATTCAAGTCCATTTCGGATGTGGTAGTTAACAGAAACAATATTTCCAACGCGATGAAAATGTGGAAAGAGAAGAAAAAAGAGGTGTTAACCGAGCGCGGCCGCATGCTCGCGGCAACCAAAGCTGTTACCCAAACAGATAAAATCTATGCTAAAGTTATTAAGGAGATAACGTCAGGGTACTCCAATATGGATTGTGTCCAGGATATTTTATCGCTCACGGAACTACTAATGACCGCTACCGAAAACAAATCTCCGGTAACTATAGGTGATGTAACAATTGATAAAACCTATCTGAGCGCTAAAAACAGGTGGGCAAATGAAATGAAAAGGACACTCAACAAAGCAGAAGCTTCCCGATATAAAAAGCATAAGGATATTGTATACCGCAATAAGATAATTATGCTTTGCAGGCAGGCTAAAGATGAAATCGCGTTGTGGTTTGACTCAGTGTACTTTGATAACCCTGAGAGGAAAGCTGTTTTTACCAGTGACTATTACAGTAAGATGAATAAAAAAAATAAATCTCCCAAAAAAGAAAACAACTAAACTTATTTTTAGATGTTCGTTACGCTTTAACAGCATAAAACTTAAAAAAAGCCTGTACACCTCTACTTGTTGTGCAGGCTTTTTTTCATAAAATCTGTTTTATCTAATGTGTAGTAACCCCTTTAGAGCACGACCTTTGGCCCTTGAAGGATAGAAAAGTACGTAAAAGACGTTTTTCCCTCGTTAACAGAGCAATTGAGTGCGATTTTGAGTACTGGAAGTGCGATTTTGAGTACTGGAAGTGCGGTTTTGAGTACTGGAAGTGCGGTTTTGAGTACTGGAAGTGCGGTTTTGAGTACTAGAAGTGCGGTTTTGAGTACTAGAAGTGCGGTTTTGAGTACTAGAAGTGCGGTTTTGAGTACTGGAAGTGCGGTTTTGAGTACTGGAAGTGCGGTTTTGAGTACTGGAAGTGCGGTTTTGAGTACTGGAAGTGCGGTTTTGAGTACTGGAAGTGCGGTTTTGAGTACTGGAAGTGCGGTTTTGAGTACTAGAAGTGCGATTTTGAGTACTGGAAGTGCGATTTTGAGTACTAGAAGTGCGGTTTTGAGTACTGGAAGTGCGGTTTTGAGTACTGGAAGTGCGATTTTGAGTACTGGAAGTGCGATTTTGAGTACTGGAAGTGCGATTTTGAGTACTGGAAGTGCGATTTTGAGTACTAGAAGTGCAATTTTGAGTACTGGAAGTGCAATTTTGAGTACTGGAAGTGCAATTTTGAGTACTGGAAGTGCAATTTTGAGTACTAGAAGTGCAATTTTGAGTACTAGAAGTGCAATTTTGAGTACTAGAAGTGCAATTTTGAGTACTAGAAGTGCAATTTTGAGTACTAGAAGTGCAATTTTGAGTACTAGAAGTGCGATTTTGAGTACTAGAAGTGCGATTTTGAGTACTAGAAGTGCGATTTTGAGTACTGGAAGTGCAATTTTGAGTACTAGAAGTGCGATTTTGAGTACTAGAAGTGCGATTTTGAGTACTGGAAGTGCAATTTTGAGTACTGGAAGTGCAATTTTGAGTACTGGAAGTGCGATA